>CAZXHP010000207.1:0-6281 GCA_964639655.1 uncultured Mariniphaga sp. | reverse complement strand
TTAATAATGAATAAAGAAGAAATACAGAAATCATCCTCAACGGGTTCCCCCCTCGGGGGAAATGCCGAAGGCAAAGGGGGCTCGGTAGAAATTCGTTCCGACGAGGTGCAGGAAATCCTCGGAACACCACCGCGCTGGATTATCCGCTGGGGAATTACCATCATGTTGCTGGTGGTTTTGGTTTTGCTTGCCGGAAGTTATTTTTATAAATACCCCGATTTGATTTCTTCCCGTGTAACCATTGTTTCCGAAAATCCGCCGGTGCAGATTGTAGCCAAATCGAACGGAAAACTCGATCAGCTTTTTGTGGTAAATAATCAGCAGGTGGAGGCCGGAGAAATTTTAGGGTTGATTGAAAACACCGCCAGTTACCACGATGCCTATCGGCTTTTGGCCAAACTCGATTCTGTTGGGAGTTGGTTTGAAACGCCTGAAAAGTTCGCTGAAATTTCATTTTCCGAAAATTACAGCCTGGGACAATACCATGCTTACTTTTCGTCGTTTGTCAGTCAACTGAAGAGTTACCAGACATTTTTGAATTTCAATCCACATAACCAGCGGATTGAATCGTTACAATCGCAGATTCTGGATTACCGGAATTATTTTGAACGGCTGAGGGAGCAAATCAGTGTACTCCGGCAGGATTACGAACTGGCGTTTAATCAGTTTTACCGCGATTCTACGCTTTACCGCCAGCAAATTATGTCGGAACTGGATTACGAAAAATCGAAAGCGGCCATGCTGAAACAAAAGTACGCGTACCAAAATGCCCAGACTGAACTGGCCAACATACAGATTACCATGAACAACCTTCAGCAGCAAATCGGGGAACAGGAAGTGCTAAAGGCCGAAGCAGGCAGTCAGTCGCTGGCGTTGCTCAAAGAACGTTACGACAATCTGGTGAATCAGCTTAAAGAATGGGAGCAGCTTTTTGTACTGAAAACTCCTATTTCGGGGCAGATAACTTTTACCAGCTTTTGGAGCCCCAATCAATTTGTGAATTCGGGAAACGTAGTATTTACAGTGGTTCCCGAAAAAGAACAAACCATTATCGGACGTGCGGTAGTACCCATTGCCGGCGCCGGTAAAATTGAAGTCGGTCAGCGCGTTAACATCAAACTCGACAATTATCCCCATATGGAATACGGCATTGTTACCGGAAAAGTCACCAACATTTCTATGGTACCGGTAACTACCGACCAGGGAGCTTTTTATACGGCTGAAATTTCTTTGGAGAATAACCTGACAACCAATTACAGCCGCGAACTCCCATTTAATCAGGAAATGCAGGGAGTGGCAGAAATTGTTACCAAAGATCGCCGGCTGATTGAGCGACTGGTTGAACCGCTGGTGTCGGTTGTCAGGGAAAGATTGTAAGCTGCTTTTGTGGATTTTTTCCACATTGTTTTGGGTATTCCACGGCAGGGTATAGGCGCACAAATTACTTTGTTTTTAGTGTTTTTCGTTTTGTAAGTATCTGGCTTTCATTTTTATCCATTCAGTTATGATTGGCTTTCATTATTTTGGCATGGTTCTTCCAAACAAAGTCAACAGAAGATTTGAAGTTTCATGTTAAATTTAAAATTAAAAGCTATGAAAAAGAGAATGTTAGTTTCAGTTATGATGGTTTTGATGGGAGTTGGAATTACAACAGCTCTGTTTGCAAATGAAAGTGTACAGGCAGCTCCTGTTGTGCTTGCGCAGGAAGAAGTAACCTACAGTGAGATTGATGCTGCGGAACTTCCGGAAATAATTACCGCAACACTCAGGGATTCCTATGCTGATTACACAGTTTCCAAAGCGCTTCTGGGAAGTGATGGTTCATACAAAGTAAAATTGAGCCAGGGCGAAGAACATATTGCCGTTTTCTTTAATGCCAACGGAGAGTTTCTAAAAGTGGAAAATGTTGAAAAAGAAGACACTGGCGATCCGGAGTAAACAAATTTTAGGACGCATTTTGTTTGCTGAATAAACGGATTTTTAGTTGCATAAACATTTGAAGCAAATACTTTCGAGCTGTTAAAACACAAAAATGCAGGTCAAGTACAGAGAAGAACCTCTGTCAGATTGAAAAAAATTTCACTGACAGGGGTTTATTCTTTTTATCTGGTTTAGTTTTGCAATATTTAAAACCACAACGCGTTTTAATTGTTTTTAAAAAAGTAGGGTAAGAATTTATAAATCAATGGCAAAAATCCTGGTAATAGATGACGATGTAACCTTTTGTTTAATGCTGAAAAAGCTGCTTGAAAACAACGGCTACCAGGTTACAACTGTTTTTTCACCCGTTGAAGCCAGGAGGATAATCGAAACCCGGCGGTTTGACGTGGTTTTTACCGATTTGCGTATGCCCGATATAAGCGGGATGGAGTTGATTCGGCTGATTAAGGAACGAACACCCAAAACCCGAATTATTATGATGACGGGTTACGCGGATATTTCAACTGCGATTGAATCCATAAAAAAAGGAGCTTACAATTATATTCCCAAACCACTTAACCGCGATGAAGTGCTGAATATTGTAAGGGAAGCGTTGGAACCGGTTCAGGAAACCCCTAATGGGAAACCTAATAATTCCCTGGATGAATCGGGATACATGGAAGGTTACAGCAAATCTTCGCAACAGTTAAAAGAGTTTATCGAACTGGTAGCACCAACCCCTATGTCGGTGTTACTCGTTGGAGAAACCGGAACCGGCAAGGAATATGCGGCGAAGCTGATTCACAAAAAAAGTAAAAGGGCAGGAAAGCCTTTTGTGGCAGTCGATTGCGGGGCCATTCCCTCCGAACTGGTTGCCAGCGAATTTTTTGGGCATGTAAAAGGTTCGTTCACCGGAGCTGTTTCCGATAAAACCGGATATTTTGAAGCGGCAAACGGTGGTACGCTTTTTCTCGATGAAGTGGGAAATTTGTCGTATAAAACCCAGGTACAGTTACTTAGGGCGCTGCAAGAACGGTTGGTAAAACCTGTTGGCAGTAACCGCGAAATTCCCGTGGATGTGCGGATTATTGCAGCAACCAACGAAGATTTGCAAAAAGCGCAGGAGAACGGCGATTTCAGAAACGATTTGTATCACCGTTTAAATGAATTCCAGATCAACCTTCCGGCGCTTCGCGAACGGAAAGCGGACATTATGTTATTTGCCGGCTTTTTTTTGGATCAGGCCAATAAATACCTGAAAAAATCGATACAGGGTTTCGATAAAGATGTGGAACAGGTTTTTCTGGATTATTCCTGGCCCGGTAATTTGCGCGAGATGAAAAACATTGTGAAACGTGCAACTTTGCTGGCAAAAGGGAATTTAATTACAATGAACGAGTTACCTTCAGAGCTGTATGCTGCCGAATCAGGAAACAACGCGTTTGCTTTATACAATAAAAAAGATGAATACGAGGCCATTCAAAAGGCCCTGGAGGTGGCCAACAATAATAAAAGTGAAGCTGCGCGGCTGTTACAAATCGACAGGAAAACCCTTTACAACAAGTTGAAACTTTATAATATCGACTTATCGGACAGGGGTAACTGATGGTCTTCACTGATTTTTTTCAAAAGTATATCGGTATTTTTTAAAACTGTTTTTCCGGCCTCCATCCAATTCATTTTCTTTTTTTTATCGAATTTTGTTTGTTCCAGAAAACTGAGGGGTGCAATCACTGAACTGACTCCAAGTTGTTTAAATAACGGAAGCATTTTGTGGGCCAGCAACGAAAGGGATTTAAAATCTTCATTCCGAAGGTGTTGTCTGAAGAGTTCCACGTTTTGAATCGTAGATTCTGTAAAAGAAATCAGAATATCGCGGGTGGCTTCCGGGTCGTCTGCTGTAAAGGCTTTTAATGCATCGATCGAATAAAATTCACCTGATTCTTTAATCGTTTGTGCCGGCCGGGGCCGGGCTTCTTTTCCGTTTAATACTTGCGAAACCTGATGGAGCAGTTCTTCGGGTTGAAAGGGTTTTTGCAGGTATGCAGAAAATCCGGCACGTTCAAAAATATCGGGCTTCGAAACATTTCCGGTTACCGCAATGGCTTTCGGTTTTTTTACCTGCTGCCTGAAAAAATAATAAAGTTCAAAGCCGTTCATCCGGGGCATCTGAATATCTGTAATCAGTAAATCAAAAGATTTTTTTCGCAGAATTTTTAACGCTTCACGCGGATCTGAAAAAGGTGTCACTTTTAAATTGGCCGTTTTGAGCACATTTTCTGTCATTTCAAGCAGAATGGGGTCGTCATCCACCAGCAAAACATCCAGATTATTTATCGGGTGGGAGTTGACCTCAAATGCGGGTTCCTGTTTCTGCTGTTTTTCCTGAATGGTATTTTCCTGCATGTGCTCCATGGGAAGAAGAACAGAGAAACAACTTCCTTTTCCGGGTTCACTTTCCAACGTTATTGTACCGTTCATCAATTCAACCAGTCGTTTGGTAATGGTCAGGCCAAGTCCGCTGCCTTCCTGTTGTGGTCCGCTTTCCGGCAAAATGCGTGAAAATTCTTCAAAAATAAGTTTGGAATGTTCCGGTGCGATACCCGGTCCTGTATCGGTCACATCGGTTTGGAGCAGGTTTTTGGAGCCTTCAGCCTGCGCAAAAAAACACCGCACTGTTATTTTCCCCGCGCTGGTAAATTTTATGGCATTCGATATCAGGTTTCCAAGTACCTGTTTTATACGAACAGGGTCTGAAATACAGGTGGTGCCGGGTGGTGTTTCATTCAGCATGTGCAATTCGAGTTGCTTTTCAGCTGCCAAAGGATAAAATCCGCTTAAAACCTCGTCGAACAACAACTTCAGGTTAAATTTTTTTGGTTCGATTTTCAGTTTTCCCGATTCGAGCCGGGTAAAGTCGGTCAGATCGTTTATCAGCCTGAGAATGTAGCTGGCCGACTGGTTAATATTCCGGAGGAAATGTTTTTGACCCAATGTTGCCTGCTGTTGCTCAATGAGGCGGGAATATCCAATGATGGAACTGAGCGGAGATTTTAAATCATGCGTTATACTCAGCATAAATTGTTCTTTACTTTTCAGAAGCGATTCCGAATAGGCTTTTTCTTTTTCGAGGTTTTTGCGGTAAAGCTGGCTTCGGCTAATGTCTTTTAAAATGAGCGTCAGGAACCCGGCAACAATTAACAGGGCTCCGGTGCCGAGAATAATAATTATGGTGGTCATGTGGCCGATGTGCTTTTGCTGCAATTCGACCTTTTTCACGGAAGCAACAAATTCTTCGTTTTCCAGCATCGAGAGGATTTGCCGGATTTGTAAACTAATGGTTTGGTCGTTGTTCAGAATTTCGCGTTCTTTTTTTGCGAGTTGTTTTTCGTAGGCTACACTTTCCTGTCTGATATCTTCCATTATCGACGCCAGGTAGGAGGTTATGGAATCCGCAAGGTTAAAGGTATTGATGATGCTGTCCACCTGCATCGATTCGTTAACAACAACTTTAAGCGCAGAATCGGGGTTTTCGCGGGGGGAGAATACGTGCACCAGCCGTTCCATAAACTTTTTCTTTCTTTGCTCTACCCTGATGCTGTCAGTACTGGTGGTAAACGTTTTGTAAACGCTAATCAGATGATTGATGGAGTCTTTGTTGGCGGTAAAATGGTTCATCGCTTTTTCGTAAAGGCTTTCGGAAGACCCCGCCTGTTTAATCGACAGGAGTTCTTTAAGGTTTTGCCTTTTTTGGTGTACCAGGTTTAAAACACTGTCGGCATGAATTTGCTGTTGCGGGTTACTTGCGGTTTCTCTTAGTATTTCGGTTTGTGCCACAACAGAGTCCATCAAAAAATTGTATTGCTCGTAATGCTTTCTGTTCCCGGTTTGCATAAAACTTCTTTCCAACCCTTCTGCCTCATATAAATTAGTCAGAATAGTATTAGTAATCAGTATTTTGTTTGTAACCGGCGAAAAGTCAACCTGGTTTTTGTAAAGTGCCAGGGTTTCGTTATAAATTAACCCGATTGTTGCCGAAGCAATTGCAATTAGTGCAATGTACCCCAGCAATATATTTGTCTTTACCGATTTGCCAAACGAAGCCATACCCGGAGTTGATTGTTTTCTGAATACAATAACGAAAGAAAAGGAGAGAAGTTTTGTCAGGGAAAAAAACCTGCAGCCCGTACTTTAAATTTTCGAAAAAAAAACACGAAAAGGTTTGTTCTTTTTTGAAAATTAGTACTTTTGCGTGCCGTTTTTCAGGGGTAAACCCATTTTTACAGCTGAAAACCATTGTAGTTATTGAAATTTAACATACTTTTGCAGTCCGTTTTTCGGACTTGATATTAATTAAATAA
>CAZXHP010000206.1:2137-6373 GCA_964639655.1 uncultured Mariniphaga sp. | reverse complement strand
CCACATAAACCTGCCCGTGGGCAAACGACTGCCGGGCGTCGATGATGGCTTTTTCAAACGTTAGTCCCTGGCTTTTGTGAATGGTGATGGCCCAGGCAAGCTTTAGCGGGTATTGAATAAATTTCCCGACCACTTCTTCTTCTATTTCTCCAGAGAACTCATTCAGGCTGTAACGGGAATTTTCCCAAATATCAGGCTCAACAGTTATGGGTTCGGTATCACCAGGGCAAAGCACTTCAATTTCATTGTCGATAATGTTTACCACTTTGCCGATTTTGCCGTTGTAATACCTTTTTTCAATGGAAGAATCATTTTTCAGAAACATCACCTGGGCGCCGGTTTTAATTTCCAGATTTTCATCGGCAGGAAAGGCGTATTCCGGAAAATCGCCTTCCACGGTACACTGAAACCGGTGCAATTTGGTACTCAGTTTTTTCAGGTGAGCTTCGTTAATGCGTTTTGCCTGGTAGTTGTGGGTGGTGAGGGTAATGTATCCTTCGTCGTCAGCAGGTGAAAAATTGGGTTTGAACCGGCTGTTCAACATACGCAGATCGTCGACGTTCATTTTATTGTTGCGCACCTTGTTCAGCAAATCGATAAATGCCTGTTCGCTCTGGCGGTAAATGTGTTTCAGTTCAATGCCCACAAAATCCGATTTTTTCAGGGCATGACTGCTGAAGAAAAAACCGGTATCGTAATAATTTTTCAGAATATTCCATTCATCGTCTTTTATTACCGGCGCCAGTTGTTGCAGGTCGCCAATCATGAGCAACTGTATTCCGCCAAAAGGCTGGTAACGGTTTTTAAATCGACGCAGGGTGGCATCGATGGCATCGAGCACGTCGGCACGCACCATGCTGATTTCGTCGATAACCAGCAAATCGAGGCTGCGGATGAGGTTGATTTTGTTTTTGGCGAACCGGTTGATGCGGTCGGCATATCCAGTTCCGGGACGATTATCGGGAAATCCCTGATTGAGGGCATGTTGCGGAATTTGCGGCCCGAAAGGAAGCTGGAAAAAGGAGTGAATGGTTACCCCGCCTGCATTAATAGCTGCTACTCCGGTTGGAGCAACCACCACCATCCGTTTGGGCGAAATCTTTTTCAGGTTTTTTAGAAAAGTGGTTTTTCCCGTTCCGGCTTTCCCGGTCAGAAACAGATTCCGGTTGGTGTAATGGATAAAATTAAATGCCAACTTAAGCTGCTGGTTTTTTTCATTGTGCATGGCCAATCGTTCAGTTCTTGTAATAAGTGGCTAAATTAATCATGTTCACCAAAAGAACCAAGAATTATCAATAAAGGCTTTACGATAAATCATCGATTTCTTCCATCAGACTGTTCAACTTTTTCGGTTTAATTTGAAAAGGTTCTAAAACTTCAGGGTTTTCGCGAATTTGTCTGCAAATAACAATACCGTTGTCCATGAGCCGTTGTTTTTGTGCTTTTGTGAGATTATGAAGAACCGTTAACGGGAAAATTTTATTGCGGTCGATAATATCTTTAAGTCCCTTATTTGCCGGAAAATCCCAGCTGAGAAGGTTTAAACCACTGCAGGTTCCGTAATCGATAGCATCGGAAGAAAACCGTGTGTTGGTTACCACCCAGCCGTAGAAATTAAAGCTATTGTATTTTTCGTCTTCTTTGCACTGCTCAATGATGTCGTTAACCCGACTGCGAATATAAAGCGGTACCTGCACATTGAAAACTTTTCCTGGTGATGTGCCGTATTTACATTCCACAAAATAGCGTTCATTATTTCGCGTAGCAATAACATCCACTTCGTGCGTAACGCATTTCCCGTTTACCACCTGGCCTACTTCTGTTTTAAAACCCTGAAGTTCCAAAACTTTACCAATAAAATGTTCAAAAGGATAGCCGGTAGGTCCCAGTTCCATGATGGCTTTTTTTAGTTTATACCGCGATGCTGCGTATTTTTTCTTTTTTCGGAGCAGCGAAAAGGCCCGGCCATAAATTTTTTGCGTCGTAATCCCTTCGTAAATCCAGTTGCTGATATCTTCAGAAATCTGTTGAATAATTTCTTCCTCAGCTCCGGCCCTCCGCATAGATTCTTTCAGCTTTTCAACCTTAAATGGTTCCTTTTCTCCGGATGCTTTTTTAATAAAAATGGTTTGTTCATTTTGTTTTTTTACTTCCATAGTATGTTTATCCGTTGATATTGGTTGCTTTTGCATCATACAATTGAACCAGTCCTGTTTCAAATGATTTGGCTGGTATTAATTTCAGCTTTTGTTAAGGCCTTCCATCTTTGAAAAGTCGGATTCCAGCTTCTAAAAATACTGGAATTATGGAAATAATAAACTCATCAATTACTTTTCCTCGAGCACTACCTCAATTTCTTTCAGGTGTAGCTCCAGGTGCCATAAATAGCCTTCAACAGTTTGCTCCAGGGTTATTTTTGTTCCCTCGAAATCGTTCCAGTAGTTTTCCAGTTTATTGAGGTCCATGGCCCTGATGATGTGGATAATATGAAGGTTATAGAATTTCCAAAGCTGGATAATATTTTGCCAGTCGGCGTGCTGATAATCCTGAACGGCAATCCACAAATCATTATTCTGCCTGTAATCGGGAAACACCAACTGTTTGTTGTACTGCAACCTTACTATACGCTGATGATTATTCGAGGCGGAGTCGATCATGTGACCGACTACCTGAATAATAGAACGATTTTGCCAGTTTCTTTTGTTCTTGTACACATCATCGGATAATTTTTCCAGAATGGGTACCCAGATTTCAGTTAACTCAGCAATTTTATTTGTTATTTTTGAATATGGCATTTACTTGTTTATTATTCAGTGGTTGTAAAAAATAGTGTTTCTGTTAAAATCCTTTTGTCGATAATGTAATAAGTATGTTGTTATTGCAATTTACGACAATATCGTTGAATACACTTCATATTTTTTGGGAAAAAACAAGATTTTTTTGCCTGCCAAAAAGTTTAATATTTTGACGGGAAGTAAATTTAAGTGTTTTCAAAATCATGTTTTATTTTCATTTTGGTTAGTTTTGGAGCGCAAAAAGCTGAAAAAATGGTAACTATCTCTGTTTCAGAGGAACTAAAAAACCTTGTTCCCGGACTCGTACTTTCGTGTATTGAATGCGATGTTTTGGTGCACGAAGAACATAAAAAGTTGTGGGCTGAAACTATAGAAAAAACGAATAAACTGGCGGCTTCTCTCAAGGTCGAAAATATCAGCCGGTTGCCCGTCATAGCAGCCTCGAGGCGCGGGTACAAAGCCTGTGGCAAAGACCCGGCCCGCTACCGGTTGTCGGCAGAGGCGCTTTTACGCCGGGTTGTTCAGGGAAAAGGATTGTACCGTGTGAACAATGTGGTGGATTTGCTAAACCTTGTGTCCGTTTCCACCGGTTTTTCAATTGGCGGGTACGATGCCGAAAGAATTGTTGGAGATGTGGTATTCGGCATCGGCGATGTAGATGAACCCTATGAAGGCATTGGACGCGGCAAACTGAATATCGAAAATCTGCCGGTTTTTCGTGATAACCTGGGAGCTTTCGGCTCGCCAACCAGCGATTCGGTGCGTACTTCGGTTACTCCTGAAACAAAGCGTTTTTTAATGATTATAATTGATTTTGGGGCATTGCCTGAACTGGAAAAAGCCACAGAAATGGCGGTGAAATTGCTGAAAAATTACGCGAATGCAGATAACTTTGAAATAAAGAACTTAAAATAGATGAAAAAGATAAGTGCATTTTTACTGCGGTTGCTTGGCTGGAAAGTAAACGGATTTGTGGTGCCCGAACCCAAATGTATCATTATTGGCGTACCGCATACCAGCGCCTGGGATTTTATTATTTCCTACCTTTTTTATACTTCCCTTGGCGGCAAAGCCAATATTCTGATTAAAAAAGAGTTTTTTTTCTGGCCCATTGGCTGGTTTGTCCGGAAAATGGGTGGAATTCCTATCGACCGTTCCAAAGGAGCCAACGTAATCCGTCAAACCGTACACCTTTTTAATACGATGGAGCATTTGCATCTGGCCATGACACCCGAGGGGACCCGCAAACGCGTTGTGCGCTGGAAAGCAGGATTCCACACCATTGCCAAACTTGCCGGCGTACCGGTTTACCTGGGCAGTTTCGACTGGGGCCCAAAAGTAATTTCCATTTGGGAAAAATTTGAACTCACCGACGATGCACAGTCCGATATCCGCAGAATGAAAGACTTCTACCTTGAAAAAGGCATTCAGGGAAAATTCC
>CAZXHP010000206.1:0-2037 GCA_964639655.1 uncultured Mariniphaga sp. | reverse complement strand
CCGTACCAGTTTATTTTTCGGGTAACAAACATCGTAAGTGCAAGAACCAAAAACAGTCCGATGCTTCCGACCAAAAGGGCGTAGGTTTCCAACTGCATTAACACAAAAATGAACCCGAAGGAAAAGGTTAAAATAAGGGTTTGAACTATTGCATGCAACCATTTTTTCAGGAAGGTGCGGGAATAGAGCAATATCATGATTAAAACGGACACGGCTGAAATCAGGTAAGCCCTGTTAAATCCCAGTTGTTCGGAAATGGAAAGCAGCAACAGGTAAAACACCAGTACTGCAAACCCCACAAGAATGTACTGAAACGGGTGAACCTTTTGTTTGGTGATGATTTCATTCAGAAAAAAGGAAAGAAAAACGAACAGGATGACCAAAATGCCGTATTTTGCGGCGCGCGAACTTTTTTGATAATGATTGGCCACGTTCAACAGTTTTACACCAAAATCGGCTTCGGTTACCCGGTATTCGTCGTTTTTCCATTGCTGCGGAAAATTGCGGTTAAAGTTCAGTACTTTCCATTTCGCCGTAAAACCATCCTTGTCGGTGGTGTGGTCAGCAGGTAAAAAGTTGCCTGTAAAACCCGGGTCGTTCCAGTCCGATTGTAAAATTACTTCGGTGGTTTCGCCAAGCGGTGCGAACTGCAAAGATTCAGAACCTTTCAGGCGAAGTGAAAATTGGAAACCGGCCGGAAAATTTTCGAAAGAGAGATGGGAGAGTGGCAACGAAATTCCGGTTGGACCCAGTAGTTGGTTTTCCATTCCGGGGGTGAAAGCAAAAACAGAGTCGTTCCATGTAAACGAAATGCGATCGCTGATGCCGCGCAAATCGCTGATTGCTACCTGAATTTTCGCCTGTTCCCACAAAATATCTCCTGCTTGAATTTTCAGCTTCTTAATTTCCGAATTATCGAACTTGCCCGCAAATTTTACTTCCGATTCATAGACTACCGTTTCATAAATGCTGCGTTTTCGTTTTTCGGGTAATATTTTTCCTCTGATATTCAGCGTTTTTGGTAATATGTAGCATTCACGAATAACTTCCGATACAGCGTTTCCATCGTTTTCAAAAACACGTTCGATGTATGGAATTGCAAGCACCGGCCCTCGTACAGTTTGGGCAAGCGACCACGATTGCATCACCTCTTTGGAGCTTTCTTCTGCAGTATGCTGGCGCTGCCCGATGAGGTCCAGTATCATAAATTTGGGAACGAGCAGGGCAATAGTGATAATGCTGATAATAAACACTTTTAATGTAATTTGCCAGTTGACTGACTTTTGTTTGTTTTGTAAAAAATCTTTTGTTTCCATGTTATTTATTTTAAAGTAATATCTTACAAAGAACTTTGAAATTCAAAGTAGAAGAATAAAAAAATTAAAGTTGTTTCAGTATCTCTTCGAGTGCTTTTAAGTGGTTTTCAAATGCGGTTCCGCCTTCTGGCGTGATTTCGTAGCTGGTGTTGGGCTTGCGGTTTTTAAAACGTTTAATTACAGCAATATATCCGGCATTTTCAAGCGATTTGAGGTGGCTGGCGAGGTTGCCGTCGGTAACTTCGAGCACTTCCTTCAATTGATTGAAAGAACCCCGTGAATTCACCGACAAAACCGACATAATTCCAAGCCGGATTTTGTTATCGAATGCTTTGTTCAAATTTTGAAAGCTGTTTTTCACCCCTTTATTTGTTTGAATTGTATTCGTACCGGAAATACATTACTGTACCGTAAATAATATGAATTACGCCAAAACCAATCGCCCAGAATAGTAATCCCAGAGAAGGAAACAAAGCTGCCGGAATACCCAGCGAAACCTGGATTAATCCCATAAAAAATATTTCCTGACGGGTAAACTTGGCTGCATTAATCAGGGCTAAACCATAGAAAATCAGTGTGCCGGGTGCTGCCATTTCGTAAATACCTCTGAAAATGAAAATCAAAATAAATACTCCGCCGGTTATTAACGGTATAGTCAGGTTAATCAGCATTAAACGGGAACCGGGGTTCCAGATTTTTGTGCCTGATTTTTTTGCTTTGC
>CAZXHP010000205.1:0-6394 GCA_964639655.1 uncultured Mariniphaga sp. | reverse complement strand
AATCTTAACAAAAGTAGTTTTTAATATCAGGGAAATTATATACATTTGCCGACGGAAGAGTTCCGGTAGCCCGGAATTCTTTCTCTTTTTATATAGCTCAAAGAAAATGAGGAGGAACAAAAAATGTCACAAGTTACATACTTAACAAAAGAAGGACTTATTAAATTAAAAAAAGAACTGGACAGGCTCATGAATGTGGAACGCCCTGCCATTTCGAAACAAATTGGCGAAGCCATTGAAAAGGGAGACATCTCTGAAAACGCTGAATACGATGCGGCCAAAGATGCCCAGGGAATGCTGGAGGCAAAAATTGCCGAACTGCAATCGAAGATTGCCAATGCCCGTATTCTGGATGAATCAAAAATTGATACTTCACAGGTTCAGATTCTGAACAAGGTAAAAATCAAAAACAAAAAAAATAACGCCATCATGCAATACACCATTGTTCCCGAGGGAGAAGGCAACCTGAAACAGGGGAAAATTTCGGCGACAACACCGATTGCAAAAGGACTGATGGGGAAAAAAGTGGGCGACGTGGTTGAAATTAAAGTTCCGTCCGGACTTATTCCCTTCGAAATCGTTGAAATTTCAATTTAAACACCATGGCTACTATTTTTACAAAAATTGTAAATGGAGAAATCCCCGCATACAAGGTTGCCGAAGATGATAACTTTCTGGCTTTCCTGGATATTTCGCCGGTTGCCAAAGGGCATACGCTTGTCATTCCCAAAAAAGAGGTGGATTACCTTTTCGACCTGGACGACGAACTGTATGCCGGACTACAGCTTTTTGCCAAAAAAGTAGCGGCTGGTTTGAAAAAAGCCATTCCGTGTGTTAAAGTTGGCGTACTTGTTTTGGGGCTCGAAGTTCCGCATGCCCACATTCATCTTATTCCCATGCAAAGCGAAGCCGATGTGCTGAATTTTTCCAAAAAACTCAGTTTAAGCAAAAAGGAATTCGAAGAGATAAACGAAAAAATTGCAAAAAAAATTTAACAGGATTTAACCTGCTCAGCATGAATAACCCGGTAAAACTGCCGGGTTTTTTTATTCCGGTTTTATCAACAATTTAAAAAACGACCCCTCAAATTCTGTAACTTTAAGCAACTTTTTTAAAAAATTGTTTTTACTGAAAAAACACGAAAAATGATACCATTTACGCATCTTCACGTTCACTCACAATATTCCATACTGGATGGCGCCGCCAGTGTTGGCGATCTGGTTGGGAAAGCAAAAATTGACGGCATGAATGCCCTTGCTTTAACCGACCACGGCACCATGTTTGGCATCAAAGAATTTCATGCTGCCTGCAAAAAAGCAGAAATAAAACCCATTTTGGGTTGCGAAACCTACGTTGCCGAGCGCAGCTTTTCCGATAAAACCGATGTGGTTGACCGGTACGGCAATCACCTGATTTTATTGGCCAAAAACAAAACCGGCTACCGTAATCTGGTCAAACTCATTTCCATAGCCAGTAACGAAGGTTTTTATTACAAACCCCGTATCGATAAAAAAATTCTGAAAGAACACAGCGAAGGACTGATTGTTTCATCGGCTTGCCTGGGCGGCGAAATCGCACAACTGATTATGAAAAACCAGATGAAAGAAGCGGAGGAGGCCATTTTATGGTATAAAAATACTTTTGGCGACGACTATTATCTGGAACTGATGCGACACCCGGCAGAAGATGCTGCACAGCGCGAAAATGTGTACGACAACCAGGTTTGGGTAAACGAAGTGCTTGTTCAAATGGCAAAAAAGCACAACATTAAAATAATTGCCACCAACGATGTGCATTTTACCAATGCCGAAGATGCCGATGCCCACGACCTGCTTATTTGCCTGAACACAGGAAAAGACGTGGATGACCCCACCCGGATGCGCTACACCAAACAGGAATGGTTCAAAACGCAGCGCGAAATGAACGAACTTTTTGCCGATATTCCTGAAGCGCTGACAAACACGGCCGAAGTGGCTGAAAAAATCGAAAATTTTGAACTGAATTCGCCGCCTATCATGCCCGTCTTCCCTATTCCCGAAGATTTTGGCACCATGGAAGATTTCAGAAAAGAATACCCCGAAGTTAAACTGGCTGAAGAATTTGGTGAAGAAACCTTTACACGGTTAGGTGGATACGAAAAAGTGCTGCGTGTAAAACAAGAATCCGCTTACCTCAGACATTTGACTTTCGAAGGCGCAAAAGAACGTTATGGCGATCCGGTACCGGAAGATATTGCAACCCGTCTCGATTTCGAGTTGAACACCATAAAACTGATGGGGTATCCCGGTTACTTCCTCATTGTTCAGGATTTTATAAACGTAGCCCGCGAAATGGGCGTGCTGGTTGGCCCCGGACGCGGTTCGGCAGCTGGTGCAGCAGTTTCTTATTGTACCGGAATTACCAACATCGACCCCATAAAGTATGACTTACTTTTTGAGCGGTTCCTGAATCCCGACCGGATTTCACTACCCGATGTGGACATCGATTTCGATGACGACGGCCGGCAACTGGTGCTCGAATACGTTACCAAAAAATACGGGCAGGACAAAGTAGCACACATTTGTACCTTCGGTACGATGGCTACCAAACTGGCCATCCGCGATGTGGCGCGCGTACTGAAACTTCCGTTGCCCGAGGCCGACAGATTGGCAAAACTGGTTCCTGATGCACCCAAAATGACTTTCCCGAAAGCGTTTAAAGAAAACCCCGACCTAAAAAAGGAAAAAAATTCCGACAACCCGCTCATTGCAAAAACCATCAAATTCGCGGAAACCTTAGAGGGTTCGGTGCGGCAAACCGGGGTTCATGCCTGCGGAATTCTCATCAGCCGCGATCCGCTAACCGACCACATTCCGCTGATGCCCACCAAAGATGAAGAGAATCTTCCTACGACTCAATACGACGGGCGGTTTGTTGAAGACATCGGCCTGCTGAAAATGGACTTCCTCGGGCTCAAAACACTGTCGATTATTAAGGAGACCCTGGAAAATATTAAAATTTCAAAAGGCATTGAAATAGATATCGACACCATTCCGTGGGACGATGAGAAAACATTCGAACTTTTCAGCCATGGCGAAACCACGGCCATTTTTCAGTTTGAATCGGAAGGAATGATAAAGCACCTGCGCGACCTGAAACCCAACCGGTTTGAAGACCTTGTGGCCATGAACGCCCTCTACCGCCCGGGCCCGATGGAATACATACCGGCCTATATTGCCCGGAAACATGGCCGGCAAAAAGTGGAATACGACCTGCCCATGATGGAAAAATACCTGAGTGAAACATACGGGATTACTGTTTTCCAGGAACAGGTGATGCTGCTTTCGCGATTGCTGGCCAATTTCACCCGGGGAGATTCGGATACGTTGCGAAAAGCAATGGGTAAAAAAATTACTTCACTGATGGACAAACTGAAGGTGAAATTTGTGAACGGCTGCAAGGCCAATTTCAAATTTATGGACGAGTGCAAGCTGGTAGGCAAAAAACCTGAAGATGTAATTGAAAAAATCTGGAGAGACTGGGAAGCTTTTGCGTCGTATGCGTTCAATAAATCGCACTCGGTTTGCTATGCCTACATCGCTTACCAAACCGGTTACCTGAAGGCCCACTTCCCCGGTGAATTTATGGCGGCCAACTTAAGTCGAAACCTCAATAACATTACCGACATCACCAAACTGATGAACGAATGCAGCCGCATGAAGCTCCATGTCCTGGGACCCGATGTCAATGAAAGTTTTTCAAAATTCACTGCCAACAAAAACGGCGATATTCGCTTCGGGATGGCTGCCATTAAAGGCGTTGGAGCCGGTGCCGCGAAAGACATAATTGAAGCCCGCGAAAAAAACGGTCCGTTTAAAACCGTTTACGATTTTGTAGAAAACGTAAACCTGCAAACCGTAAACAAAAAAAACCTCGAAGCACTGGCTATGGCCGGAGCATTCGACAACCTCCAGGGATTAAAACGCAGCAGCTTTTTTGCCGGTGAGCATGAAAACGACAGCAGCACTTTTATTGAAAAACTAATTCGGTACGGAAATAAAATTCAAACCGAAAACCAAAGTATGCAGCAAAGCCTGTTTGGCGAACTGGGAGGAAGCGCCGATATCAAAAAACCCCAGGTTCCGGAGGTGGAAGAATGGCCCAAAATTATTTTGCTGGAAAAGGAAAAAAGCCTCATCGGAATTTATCTTACCGCCCACCCGCTCGACGATTACAAAGTTGAAATTCAAAACTTTTGCACGCGCGATGTGGCGTTAAAAGACCTGAAAAACGATATTGAAAAATATAAGGACCGCGAATTAACCTTTGGCGGAATGGTTACCGCTGCCCGTGAAGGAACCTCCAAAAACGGAAAACCTTTCAGTACGCTCACCCTTTCAGATTATACCGATTCCATGGAATTTTTCTTTTTCGGACAGGATTTCGTCAACTTTCACAAATACTGCAAAACCGGCCTGTTCATTCTGGTAAAAGGTATGGTGAGACCGCGTTTCAACAACAGCGATACCTTCGAATTTAAAGCATCGCAGATTGAGCTACTGTCGGAAGCCCGAAAAAATTATGTAAAAAGTGTAACGGTAAATATTCCACTGGATAAATTAAACAAATCGGTGATAGAAGAAATCGAAAGTCTGGCCAAAAACAATAAAGGAAAGGCATTGTTGAAATTTAATGTTTACGATCCTGAAAGCAATATGTTTATACACTTGTTCTCGCGAAACACACGCATTGAACTGACCAACGGCTTTCTGAGCTACTTTGAAGATACGCCGGATATCGGATATAGAATTAATTAGCTAATTTTGTAAACTTTAAAATATTAACATTAAAAAACAGTATTATGGCAATAGAAATTACCGATGCCAATTTCGAAGAATTGGTAGTAAATTCAGATAAACCAGTAATGATTGATTTTTGGGCGGTGTGGTGCGGACCATGCCGTATGATCGCACCTATTGTGGAGGAAATGTCGTCGGAATACGAAGGGAAAGCTGTAATTGGAAAAGTGGATGTGGACTCCAATCCAAACGTGGCTATGAAATACGGTATTCGCAATATTCCCACCGTACTTTTTGTAAAAAACGGAGAAGTAGCCGATAAACAGGTTGGTGCCGCGCCAAAGCAGGCATTTACTTCAAAACTGGATGCCCTGCTGTAATAATTACTCATAAATTGAAAAATTAAAACTGAGGCGGCTTCCCGGAGTTTGGTACCGCCTCAAACATTTAACTCCAACCGGTTTTGAACAATATTTTCGACATAGAACAATTTCACCAGTTCGATAACCTTGGATTGATTGCCCGCGAAGTTGTGGAAGGATTTATAACCGGCTTGCACCGGAGCCCCTTCCACGGTTTTTCGGTTGAATTTGCCGAACACCGGCAATACAACCAGGGCGAATCGACCAAACATATCGACTGGAAATTGTTTGCCCGAACCGACAAACTTTTTGTGAAACAATACGAAGAAGAAACCAATTTGCGCTGCCAGTTGGTTATCGATACTTCGTCCTCCATGCTTTTCCCCTATTTTAAGGGGAAAAAACATCTGGAAAACAAACTGGCTTTTTCGGTTTACACTGCAGCTGCCCTTATTTATTTATTGCGAAAACAGCGCGATGCTGTGGGGCTGACTTTATTTTCCGATGAAATAGAATTTCACACCTCTCCCCGCCTTTCGTCTGTAAATGCAGAATTAATGTTCGGAAAACTTTCTGAACTGATTCAACCCGAAAACATCCATCTCCGAAAAAATACCAACACCACAGATGTATTGCACCAGATTGCAGAAAATATCCACAAAAGGTCGCTGGTGGTTATTTTCAGCGACATGATTGACAGCCAAAAAACGGAAGAACTTTTTTCGGCGCTGCAACACCTTCGATACAACAAACACGAAGTTTTGCTTTTTCATGTTACCGACCATAAACAAGAGCGGGAATTTCAGTTCAGTAACCGTCCCCATAAATTTGTGGATTTGGAAACCGGACAGGCAGTGAAATTTAATCCATGGGAAGTAAAAAACCATTACGTTTCCACTGTTAAATCTTACTTCGACGATTTAAAGGTAAAATGTGGCCAGTACCAGATTGACCTGGCCGAGGCCGATATCAATAAAAATTTCAGCGAAGTACTGCTGGCCTATTTGGTCAAACGAAAAAGGTTATTTTAACTGGAAAACAAGGAAAACAGAAATCTTTTAAAAAAATTTTTTCTTTTCCGAAAAGCTGTTATTTTTGCATCGCTTTAAGAAAAGCGAAATGTTCTAAAGAAAACAAAATATTCCCTGGTAGCTCATCCCGATAGCTATCGGGAGGTTAGAGCGGCGGATAGAAGAAAATAAAATATTCCCTAGTAGCTCAGTTGGTTAGAGCGGCGGACTGTTAATCCGTAGG
>CAZXHP010000204.1:3125-6409 GCA_964639655.1 uncultured Mariniphaga sp. | reverse complement strand
CCTTTTCTTTTTCCAGCCGGGATAATGGCCGGGTTGGCCCCGAAAAAACGGGGCGCCATTGAAATTTGGTCATTCAAAACGGTAAAATTCAGTGAAATATGATGGCCTTCAAACGACCAGGCCCACAAACTGTCGCGTTCGGGATTTCCGTAAAATGCCGTAAAATACTTTTCCGGGTCCCGCACAACCGGGTTTCCGCCCATTTGAACAAGCACCTCCTCCAGTGCAATTATTCGTTTGGTTTTCGAATAGCCGGCTTCACTTAGAAAATCCTGCAGCAGCGAATAAAGCAGTTCCTTTTGTGTTTCATTCAGCTCATGAAGCTGAATTCCAGCCCTCGCCCAGGTGGCTCCCGGCAAATAGTGCCATTTGGTTTTAGAGGCATCTTCAAAATCAAATTGGGTTTTTTCCCGCTGCGTATCGTTTAATGAATGCAGAAATTTTAGGACTTTGGAGCTTTTCATTTTCTGTTCCGCTGATAGTTCGGGCTGCATATTTTTATGTTGATTATTTTTTACGGGCTGACCCGGGTTGCTGTCTCTCGTGAAGCCTGCCAGAAAAAATAAAAGGATTACCGGCAGAAGGAATGTTGTCTTTTTGGGGACCCCTGTCCATTTATCCCGGCTTTGCCCGAAGCTTTTCATTATTTTGTTTTTTATTCTCTTGTAAAAGATTAAAACACAGGAGTTGGGACAATGTTCGAAGATCAATACACTGTTCGTTTTTGAAATCTTCTTTACACCGACAGACAATCGTGTTGAAAGCGCATAAATGTTGAAAATTTATAATATTCCTGCTAACTTGAGAAGATGGTCCAATTCGCTATCTGATATATTTTCTTTTTGGGATTTGTCATAAATCGAGAGTAGAAAAACCGAATTAGCAAGGATTTTTACGCATGAAATAACGCGACTGCCTCCACTTTTGCCTTTTCCTTTTGATGAGATTGACATCCGAATTTTATAACAATCCTTTCCCAATGGCTGTCCTTGCTTCGGATTTTCTTTCAGTAAATTTACCAGAGATTTGTAATCGTTCTTTAAGGATGGGTATTTCCTCGCCAGCTTTTTCAGTTCTTTTTCAAAAAAGTCAGTGGTATAAACATTAAAGTTCATCGAATAACTGGTCTGCGGTTCGTAGTTTAATTTCACCCCTTAAATGCCTTTCAACCTGTTCGAGCGAATTTTTGGTTCCCTCAACAAATTCCAAATCTTTTTTTGTCAGCTTTCGTTCATTTGATATTTTAACAAACCCAAGACTTTTGATAAGCTCCATAAAAAAGGAATATTTATTGTCTGGTATATTTAAAACAACTTGTTTCATAATCCCTTCATTTTATGGCAAAAATACGAAAAAATCCGTTTATAATGCCGGGCCCATTTTTTTCACCCAGCCTTCCAGTTTGTATTCAGTATCGATATATCCGGGGCCAATCATCAGAAAACCACCGTCGGAGGTGCAGATAATACGTGCCACCTGATCGTGTATAAAACGGAATTTAAACACCTGGTTATTCGTCATTTTACCGTTGTTATCAACCATCAGCAGCCAGGGGCCGATGCTGCCGGAAAAGGAGGTTTCGCATTTGCCTCCGGCTATAATATTCCCGTCGGGTAAAACGGCAATGGTGGTTCCTTTTTCCGACCCCTCGCGGTTGTAGTTCCGGGTCCAGATGATATTTCCGGCGTCATCCAGTTTCGCAAGCAGGTAATCGTAATCCCAGATTTTCTCTTCTTCCGGTGCGTCGGGATTATAACAGAAACCTGCCCAGCCGCCTACAAGCAGGGCATTATCGGGAGAACAGCAAAGGCATTGCGGTGTAAGTATTTTACCCGATTGTGGAAGCGTTGTTTTCCATAACGTGTTTCCATCGGTATCGACCCGGGTTACCTGAACGGTAGCCTTTTCGTTTTCGGGTTGAACCTGGCAGGAGATACCCAGCGTTCCGTCGTGCAGGGTACGGATGGAATAACCTTCTGCCGCATTGTCGGTTTCAATTTCAAATTCGGCGGTTTTGTTTCCTTCGCTATCCAGTTTCCAAAGTGAAACTACTGGTTTTTCACCCTCGCCGGCGAATGTATTCAGCCACCAGATTTGCCCGGATTGGTCCACAGTTACATCGGTGCGCAAAAGGGCCGATTGTTGTTTGGTTACGGTTGACCAAAGTTCTGTAAAAGCAGCATCCAAAGCCACCAGCCGGGCCATTAAACCTGTATCTTCCGATGCATTCATTAAAACAATCAGCAACCCGTTTTCTCCGTTGGCAATAATTCTCACAGGAATATCATTCCCGGGGAACCCGAACACTTTGGTTTTTAGCGTATCGCCTTTGCTGTTGCACTCCACCAGCCAGATGTCGAAACTTCTGTCTCCCGGTTTTTCAACGGCGCCCAACAGCACAAAATTCCCTCCCGGCAACTCCAGTACATCTGAAAAATAATGCGATGAGGGGATTTTAAAATCTTTTTCCCAGCTGATTTCAGGTATTTGGGGAAAAGCAGGGTGAGTTGCAAACAAAAAAGCTGCAAAAAAATTGAATAGTTTATGGCAGTCAGTTAATTTTTTCATCGCCGTTTTTATTAATTGGTTTTTAACGACAACTTAAATTACGATAAACTGAAAGGAAGGTTATAGAAAAAATTTGGTCGTATGTTTTTGTTTTTGAAATATTTTTTATTCTTTTGACCTCATTAAAAGTAAAAATGATTAAAAATATAAATACAATATGGCTTCCGTGGTGGGGTCTTCTTGCTTAAAGTGAGGAGTTTATAGCCATATTGGTATTTTTTAAAGATATTTCAACATGGACCTGCTCCTCGAAAGGGCAGGTTTTTTTGTTTATATGTGATGATAGAATTGGTGAAAAATAACATTAAGAAAATAAAATCGCTTTGCGGGGAATTGAAAGTTGAAAAGCTTTGGGTTTTTGGCTCAGCCGCAACTTCCGGATTTTCCGATAAAAGCGATGTTGATTTTTTAGTTTCTTTTGAAAAAATGAAACCGGAAGATTATGCCGAAAACTATTTTTTACTGGCTGAAAACCTGGAAAAAATTTTGAAAAGAAACGTGGATTTAGTAACTGTGAATTCACTGTCAAATCCGTATTTTATTCAATCGGTTGAAGAAAGTAAACAAATGATCTATGACAGACAAAACCAGAAAATATTTGTTTGATATTTTGGAGTCGGTTGAATCGATTGAAAAGTACATCGAAAATATTGATTTCTTTCAGTATCAGAAGAACAAAATGGTGAGGAGAGCTGTTGAAAGAGAATTCGAAATAA
>CAZXHP010000204.1:1769-3025 GCA_964639655.1 uncultured Mariniphaga sp. | reverse complement strand
GAAATGAAAGTTTTTAAAAATACAAACTGGTGGTGGCGCATCAACTTTTTACAAATCCGTGAAGAGGTGTAATGCCATTGCCCGAATTGAAAAAAACGGCTCATCGAATCACGGTGAGCCGTTTTTTTTTTGAATAAGACTTCAGCAAAGAAAAAAATTTTAAATACAAGCAAATGGAAAAATTAAAATTTAATCCTGTTGTGCGGAAAATCCTGGCGGATACGGTAACGCCGGTGAGCATTTACCTGCGGTTGCGCACGCTTTATCCGAAAGCCATCCTGCTGGAAAGCTCCGACTACCACGGGCACGAAAACGCTTACTCGTTTGTGTGTTTTAATCCGGTGGCCTGTTTTACCGTGAACGACAGGGAAGTAACCAAAGAATTTCCGGGAAAGGAGAAAGAAAAATTCAGGCTTTCAAAAGAACGAAAACTGCATGATGAACTGGACGGTTTCTTCAAAACGTTCGACGTGACTTCCGAAAAAATCGAACTTCCGGCCAACGGATTGTTCGGATACATTAATTTCGATGCCGTGCAGCATTTCGAGAATATCCGGTTTACGGCTGAAAAAAAGGAGGAGTACCGGATTCCCGAAGTGAAATACTGTTTTTACAAATACATTGTGGCCATCGACCATCACCGGAATCAGATTCACATGGTGGAAAACCTGCTCGACGGTGAAACATCGCAAATGGACTACATCCATCACCTGCTTGTCAACCTCAATTTTTCGACGGCGAGGTTTCGCCCTCTAAACAGCGAAACGTCGAACATCAGCGATGAAGAGTACATGCGAATGGTTACCAAAGGGAAAGAGCACTGTTACCGCGGCGATGTGTTTCAGATTGTGTTAAGCCGACAGTTTTCGCAGCAGTTCGAAGGCGATGATTTTAATGTCTATCGCGCGTTGCGTTCCATTAATCCGTCGCCTTATTTGTTTTATTTCGACTATGGCAGTTACCGGATTTTCGGTTCCAGTCCCGAAGCCGAAATACGCGTTCAGAACAACAAAGCCTACATTCATCCCATTGCCGGAACATTTAAACGCACCGGCAACGACGACCAGGATCGCGAACTGGCGGAGCAACTGAGCAAAGACCCCAAAGAAAATGCGGAACACGTGATGCTGGTCGATTTGGCGCGCAACGACCTGAGCCGGAATGCCGATCATGTGGTGGTGGAAACCTACCGCGAAGTGCAGTTTTACTCGCATGTCATTCACCTCGTTTCGCAGGTTTCGGGCGAAATTACCGAC
>CAZXHP010000204.1:0-1669 GCA_964639655.1 uncultured Mariniphaga sp. | reverse complement strand
GCCGATTCGAAAGAAGAAAACGAGTTGCAGGAAGTGAACAACAAACTGGCCGCGTTGAAGAAAGCGATTGTGATGGCGAAAGAGATTAATTAGGAGCCCCATCCTAACCTTCCCCAAAGGGAAGGAAGAGAAAAGAATCTGCAAAACAAAAGAAAATGATAGCAAAAGAAAAAAGTCAAAAAAAGAACGCATCCCAATCTCCTTCCTTTGGATTTATTTCTTCGGAAGGGACAAAGGGAGGCTCTTCTTCTCACCCCTCCTTTGGAGGGGCTGGGGGAGGCCCTATTTTAGTTATAGACAATTACGATTCGTTCACCTACAACCTGGTACATGCCATCAAAAAAATAGCGGGCGTGCCGGTGGATGTGTTCCGCAACGATGAAATTTCGCTGGAAGAAATCGAAAAGTACGACAAAATTGTGCTTTCGCCGGGACCGGGACTTCCGGAGGAATCCGGATTGTTGTTGGAAATTATTAAGGAATATGCGCCGAAAAAAAGCATACTGGGGGTTTGCCTGGGACACCAGGCCATCGGCGAAGCGTTTGGCGGAAAGCTGTTCAATATGAACCGGGTTTTTCACGGGGTGGCCACTCCGGTTAAACTTACCGGCAACCCGTCTGTTCTTTTTAACGGGCTGCCCGAATCGTTCGACGTGGGGCGCTACCACTCATGGATTGTGGAGAAGGAAAATTTACCCGCATGTTTTGAAATTACGAGCCTCGACAACGAGGGGGTAATTATGTCGATGAGACACAGGGAATTCGATGTGGAAGGCGTTCAGTTTCATCCCGAATCGGTTTTAACGCCGCTGGGTGAAAAAATACTGGGAAACTGGTTAGGAGCCCCCTCTAACTCCCCCAAAGGGGGAGAATAAAAATAGCCCCGGGATTTATCCCGGGGACAGAATTTTGGCAATTAAATCGAGGTGCGACCATTTCCGTTCATTGAAATGCTGACGTTGCACGCACCGCAAAACAAAAAGTTGATTAATATGAAAAAAACACTTGAATATCTATTTGAAGGAAATACCCTCTCCCGAACTGAAGCCCGGCAAAGTTTGCTGGAAGTGGGAAAAGGAATGCACAGCGAGGTGGAGTTCGCGTCGTTTCTTACCGTTTTTAAAATGCGAAGCATCACTTCGGATGAGCTGGCCGGATTTCGCGATGCCATGGCCGAATTGTGCCTGGTGACCGACCTTTCGGATTATAATGCTATCGACGTGGTGGGAACCGGGGGCGACGGAAAAAACACGTTCAACATTTCCACGCTGGCCTGTTTCATTATTGCCGGCGCGGGGGTGAATGTGGCCAAACACGGGAATTACGCGGTTTCGTCCACCAGCGGCTCGTCGAATCTGCTGGAACTGCTGGGGTATAAATTCAGTAACGAACCCGGAAAGCTAAAGAACGACCTCGAAAAAGGGAACTTCTGTTTTATGCATGCTCCGCTTTTTCATCCGGCCATGAAATACATTGCACCGGTCCGCCGGGCGTTAAAAGTGCAGACATTCTTCAATATCCTCGGTCCGATGGTGAATCCTTCTTTTCCCAAATACCAGTTGCTGGGAGTAAACAACGGGGAAAATTTCGATCATTACAGGAATGTGTATGAAACGCTGGATGTAAACTATATTGTTGTGAACAGCAACGACGGTTACGACGAGGTTTC
>CAZXHP010000203.1:0-6439 GCA_964639655.1 uncultured Mariniphaga sp. | reverse complement strand
TTCCCGCAAAAGTATTGCCTTATTTATTCGCTCCATAATGGAGGTGTTTGCCAAATGAAAAAGGGGTACAATTCTGCTATCCGCGGAAGTAAAGAGATTATCATTAAAGGAAAAGTTCAATGTGAAAATTGATAAAATCGTTTACTTTTATTTATGTCACGATTCACAAAAAGTGTGTAACAGTTACTAAGAAGGTGGGGAATTTGTGAAAAAGAAGTTTTAAAATAAATGACCAAAGAGGAACTAATACAAAAACTCACATCTCCCGAATGTGAAGATTTTGAGGTAAAGACTGCAAAAAGCGAGTTGCCCAAACCGGGTTGGGAAACGGGATATTACTTTTACATTCTGATGTTGGTGTCGATAATCGATCCTTTTGGCTGCCGGCGCATGCGTTGCGGAATACTTTGTACTATGATCTCTTTCAACGCTGTAATTTGTCGTTCTTTTGGATTATTTCGCGTGGTAACCAAGCTGATTTCACGAACGGGTGTGGGGCCTGCAAGCGATTTTACCAGGTCTTCCTGTTCCGAAGGAATATTAATAGTGGCAAGCTCCGGAACAAAAGTGATTCCGTGTTTATTCTCCACAATCCTTCTTAACGATTCAATAGAGTTGCTTCGGTAAATCAGGTTTTGCGATTTTTCCTTTTGCAGGTTGATTTTGCAAATGGAATTCACCTGGTTTTGAAAACAGTTGCCTTCCTCCAGGTACCAGATATCTTTTTCCTGAATACTGTTCATTTTCAGCTCTTTCTTTTTAAACTGCGGATGCATTTCAGAAACGTAAGCAAAAAATTTTTCGAAAAACAGTCGCTCGAAAACTACTCCTGTGGCAAAAACAGGTGTTGACAAAATTCCGCAATCAAGGGCCCCAAGCTTTATCTGACGAATAATTTCCTCTGTCTTTTGTTCGGTTATTTCCAGTTGAAGAAGAGGAAATTTTGAGTGCAGGTAATCGATAAACAAAGAGACAAGATAAGGTGAAAGTGTAGGAATTATTCCCACTTTGAGGAACCCTTTAACTTCGTCGCCCAACTCAAACGAAACCTGTTTCAGTTCATTCATCATTTTCAGAATTTCAATCGATTTTGTGTAAAAAATCTCTCCTTCAGGAGTGAGTTGAAGCGGTCGTTTTCTTCGGTCGAGCAACCGGAATTCCAGTTCGTCCTCAAGTTTTGCAATTTGCAGGCTTAATGCGGGTTGTGTCAGTTTCAGTTTTTTAGCCGCCAGCGAAAAACTACCATGTTCAACCAGGCTTTTCAGATACTCGAGTTGGGTAAAGTTCATTATAAGAATATTTAATTGTTCCATAAAAATAGTAAATAATTTTTATAGTACATTTGCTGTAAATAAAAAACAAAAAATCATTTAAAAATTAAGAAGATATGAAAACAAAAAATCCAAAATTAGTTGACAGATTAAATCAGTTACTGGCAGATTACCAGATTTTTTATCAAAATCTCAGGGGTTTACACTGGAACGTGAAAGGGCAGCAGTTTTTTATGTTACACGAAAAGTATGAAGAGCTGTACGACGAAGCGGCAGAGGTAGTTGACGAAATTGCCGAACGTATTTTGATGATTGGCGGACAACCGCTTCACACATTTTCAGACTATTTAAAAGCTGCCGGACTTCGGGAAGCCGGTCACATCGGGGACGGAAGGAAAGGAGTTGAGCTTGTGCTCGAAAACAGCCGTTATCTATTGAAAAGTTTCAATGAAATTCTGGAAGTCGCCGACGGTGATGAAGGAACTTCTGCATTAATCAGCGATCTGATTGGAGCAGCCGAAAAACGAATCTGGATGTTCGAATCCACCCTTGGTTAGCAACTTGTGCAAACAATCGTTTAAGCCTCGCAAAATTTTTGCGGGGCTTTGTTTTATTTGTGCTATTTTAACCCAAAAATCAATTTCGTGAATAACGTAAAAATATGACAAGGTTTTTTATTTTTAAATTTTTTGTTTTGGTGCTGGCTGCTCCTGTTTTGCTGAATTCGTGCAAAAGTAATAAGGAGAAGCTGAATAGTTCAGAGCCGGAACTTGTTTTAAAGTTAATACCTTCCAAAAACAATCCGCGCAACAGCGAAGGTGATTTTATAAATTTAAAAGACGGCCGGATTTTGTTTGTTTACAGCCATTATACGGGTGATTCTTCCAGCGATCATGCGCCGGCTCACCTCGCCGGAAGAATTTCTGAAGATGGCGGAAAAACCTGGACAACCGAAGATAAAATTATTTTGCAAAATGAAGGAGGAATGAATGTGATGTCGGTGTCGCTGTTGCGGTTACAGAATGGCGATATCGCCTTGTTCTACCTGCGGAAAAACTCTACCGAAGATTGTATTCCTTTTATGCGGATTTCCGAAGATGAAACGCAAACCTGGAGCGAAGCGGTTCAATGTATCACAGATAAAAAAGGTTATTTTGTGTTAAACAACGATCGGGTAATTCAATTAAATGGCGGACGGTTGCTAATGCCGGTTGCACTGCACAACACACCCGATGGCGAATGGAAAAATAAGGCTGATTTGTATTGCTGTTTTTCTGACGATAATGGTAAAACATGGACCTCGGGTAAAAAAGTTCCCAACACTACTGAAGTGGTTACCCAGGAGCCGGGCGTGATTGAAATGCAGGATGGAAGGATAATGATGTACATTCGGGCAAGCGGCGGTTTTCAGCAAGTATCCTTTTCGGCGGACCGGGGAGAAACCTGGAGCCACATCAAAACAAGTAATATTCCTTCACCTTTGTCACCGGCCACCATCGAAAAAGTTCCCGGCACAAAGGATTGGCTGCTGGTTTGGAATAACAATGACGGTTCAAATCCTGATACAAAAGGATACAGAACGCCCCAAACGGTTGCTGTTTCCAAAGATGAAGGGAAATCGTGGGAGAACATAAAAAATTTACACACCGACCCCGATGGGTGGTATTGTTATACGGCTATTCATTTTGTAAACAATAAGGAAATTTTGCTCGGTTATTGTGCCGGAAACAGACCGGCAGGAACCGGACTATCCGTGACAAATATTACAAAATTTGAAACGGAGTGGCTTTACAAAAAGTAAAAAATACTGATTCGGTAAGAGCAAAATACTGAATTTCACCTTATTTTTTATTCCGAATAAAAATTTTATTAACTTGGGGCGGTTTTTGGAGAGAATTCAAGTGTGTTGATAATTTAAAGTTGTGCGGTTATGGATACTTTTGTGAAGTTGATCCACCAGGCAAACATGACGTATCTGCCAACGAAACTGCCTGCCCAGTTCTACGGCTTACCCGACGGGAAAGTCTATTTGATTTTTCCACGTTTTTATGAAATCAAGTACGACCGTACCTATCTCGAATATGTGATGGCCGAGCATAAGGAATTTTCGTATGATTATGAAAAGGGAAAGTTGATTCCGCATACACTTTCGCGAAAAAGTGCACCGGTTTACAACGAAATGGTGGACAAACCGGAGCCCCAAATAGAAATTCTGAAAATTTACCGGAACCTTACTTCTTTTGCCCAGGCGCGTGCTTTGCTGAACCGCAAAGCCAAAAAAATGATAGAGAATTTAAATGCACAGCGGGAAAATAAAATTCACGATTTTTCTTCTTCAGAAAACAAAAAGCAGGCCTCAGCCTGATTGCGAAATTTTAGAATTCCTGTAACACAGCTTCTTTCTGCAGTTTCCTGAATTTTTTTATCCGGTGAAAGGTTAAAAAATTGGCATCGTGGAAATTTTTTGCACCACCGGATTCATCATCGTAAGCTGTTCTCGAAAGAAAAATTATGTGCCGCCCGTCAAATTGCCAGTCCACATACTGAAATCCATGTTTTTCCACATCAGGATGTTCCAGCAGAATTTTATGCACCGTCCAGTCTTTTAAATCGGGCGAACTTTTTAAAACCAGAGTATTGCGCACACTTGCCGCCCGAATGTGTTTAAACTCGTCCTTTACCATATTGGCCAGTGTCCAGTATCTTTTGCTTTTTTCATCATACCTGATTGAAAATTTTCGTGCACCGCCCACAAAATTCCAAAAACCTGTATCGGGGTCGAATTTAGCGGTTTTTCCATCAGCGCTGATGTTTACGATTGCAGCCAGGTCTTGTCCCGGGTCGGAGGTGGCTACCCTTAAAATGTCAACTATTTTCCCTTCAGGAGTTACCACGGCATTTCCTTCAAGCCAGCCGCCAAATTTTCCATCGAGGTAGGC
Organism: uncultured Mariniphaga sp.; assembly: GCA_964639655.1. GTDB lineage: Bacteria > Bacteroidota > Bacteroidia > Bacteroidales > Prolixibacteraceae > Mariniphaga. The sequence continues at coordinate 2,229 of CAZXHP010000203.1, read as the reverse complement.
CGAATCGTGGGGCAGGGGATTTGTGGCGGTCCAGTTTTCTGCATTCAGCAAATCAGTCTCCACCGGCGCTGAAATAACCATGGCGCTGTATCGAATCCCCCAGCGTGTGGTGTATGATTTGGCGTTTTCGATAGCCCGCCATAGCCTGCCGTCGTGCGCTGTTACCGGCATTGGTGCTGTGTGATACTCGCCTTCGAGCAGCAAACCGCTCTTATTGTCGTTGGGGGAAGTCCAGGTCATCCCGCCGTCATCCGACCGCCGGATGATAAAATTACCGTGGTGTTTCCAGGTACCCATAATATACAGCGCGTTTTGGTGCACAAACAGGTTCGACCAGAACTGTCCGTTAATTTCCGAAATCTTTTTCCACGATTTTCCTTTGTTCGTTGACTTGTAAACGGCCGTAACTGCCCGTTCGTGTTCGGTGGAGTTCGGTCCGAAATGGTCGTGCGAAGCCACATAATCGCCGTCGGGCAGAATGCAAATACTGGGTGAGCCAATATATACCCCGGTTGATGCGGGAATGTGATTGACTACCACTCCCGGAACTTTTGCAGATTGTGCGTGTATATTGTTCCCTGTTAAAAACAGAAAGAGAAAAGCAATAAAAAATTGGACAGACCTGAGCATTTTATTTTGGTTTACAGATTTTCATCTTAATGGGCTTTCCAAATGCAGGAACCAAGGCTAAATTCAGAAAATACAGCTTCAAAGCTGGATTTTAGCGGGCTACATGCGTAAACTCCTATTCCGGAATTTTTTACCGGTTTGTGGAGATGGCAAATCCGTATTTGTTGATAACCTGAATTTTTTTCCGCAAATTCGATTAAAACATCCTGGTCTTTGATACTGAGGCGGTAACCCATTTCGTTTACCGGAAATGGAATATCGGTGGTTGCCCAATCGGAATACCCCAGATTTGTGACCACCGAACCCAGTCGGGCATACTGTTCATTTTCGTGTTCCACCGCAACTTTTATCCAGTTTTCATCATCGATGTAGAGTAAAATCCCGCACTGGTCGTACCGGTTTTGGGTATCAAAAGCGGTTTTTACACCGAATGTAAAATCTCCTTCAATTTTTATGAGAAAAGCCGGTGCATTGGCTTTGCTGAATCCGTAGTGTGTCTTTTGCCAGAAATCGGTTTCCGGTTCGGTTTGAATTTTTAAAGCACCTTTATCCAGTGCGAATTCCTGCGGCTGATTTATCCAGTAAAACTGTTCCGGATTCATGGCGACCGCTTTTTTAGTTTATCCTCACTTTCACCACAATTTTTCTCACCGGACTGTTTTCAGTTCTCTTTACCGTTGGCCGGTGGGCATCTTCCGGGAAAAAGAGGAAAAATTTTCCGGGTACTGCATCCCGGTAGTTTTCGCCTTCAGCAGTTAAGAACATGATATCTTTTTCTTCGTCGTAAGGAACGGTAACAGCTGTTTTGTCAAGTGGTAAAACCCCTATTTTTTCTTCTCCCGAAATCAAAACCTGAATGTCGGCATATTTTTTATGCGCTTCAAACAACACATCTTCTTCGTTGCGTGTGACGTATTCGTCCACATTCGCAAACAAATCGGCGCCTTCCAGTTCGTACCTTCCTTTTTCCAGTTCTGCCAGGTTTTGTCCACTCAAAAACTGAAAGGCTTTGTCCCAGCGTTCCTGATTTTCATAATACAACCGGGCAAATTCTTTTTGATTTACCGATTCATCCGGCAGAGCGTCCCATCCCTGTTTCCATTCACCTTTGCTGAACCATTCACTCAGTTCTTTTTCGCTCCACTGGTCGGGCGTTTTGCTTTTTTGCGGGGTACATGCTAATACCATAATACTGATTGTTACTGTATAAAATAAAATAGTTTTCATCAGTTTTAGATTATTGTTAATTCAGAACTCAAATATGAGGAAATATTTTTGAATACGGTTTTTTTATTGCCCTTTTTCTACCCATTCTTCAAGCATTTCCACAGCTTTCCATAGCACACCTGCCGAACCGCGAAAAGTCCCGGAGCCTTTGGGTTCATTGTTTACCGTGTACCATTCAAAAAAACCATCGTTGTCTTTCACCCGTTTTACCATGGGCTGTATGTGTTCGTAAGCTTCTTCCAAAAAACCGTTTTCGATGAGTTGCTGAATCATGCGACCGCCAAACCAGGTCCAGTCGCCGCCATTTTGATAACCGTACGGGTACATGCCTTCGTTTTTGAAAAATCCCTCGGGATAGGGCGGGTACATGGT
>CAZXHP010000202.1:0-6441 GCA_964639655.1 uncultured Mariniphaga sp. | reverse complement strand
CCGCTGGAAAATTTGGAATACACTTTTACGCCTCCGATTAAACCCACAATGGCTCCTATTGCGTAAATTAATTTGGTTGCCGGATCGAAATACGAGGTGACCATACTGGTTGCTTCGGCAATTCCGGCAGAACCATCGCCCTGGGCAAACAATGCCATAATCCAGAATGAAAAGAAAAGGGTTAATACTGATTTTAAAAAATTGACTTTTTCCATAATAATTTGTTTTTTGTGCTTCCTGGCTGAAAGAGCAAGAAAAGCGGTTTTTACTGTTTTTTGAATTCTCTCCTGTTAAAGTGGCAAAACCACTGAATTGAAACCCGACTCTACCCGTAATCTTTTTCCTTCATGTTTTTAAAATTTGGTTACTACTTCGGCAGATTTTTCCCTGCCTGTACCCAAATGTAAAGGGTTAATTCACTGAAAAATAAAATAGGAAGTATGTGGAAGTGAGTGGCTGTGTTTGGCGTAGAAGTGAGGAAGAATTAAATAAGGTTTTTTTTACCTTATAGCAAAAAAGATTAATGAAAATCCACACAAGTTGGAGACATTTGAATATAAGGTGTGCTTTTGAGTTGAAGAAAATTATAAACCTTACCTCTAATATTAAATATTGTAATTTTATTACATTTTGCCCAAATAGACTTGCAATAATACTTTTTATTTTGTATTTTTGCAACTATTATTCAATAAATCCAAATAGAAATGATACTTGAATTAAAAATACGGAATTACTTGTCGTTTAAAGATGAAGTTGTTTTCAGCTTTGAAGCGACTGCTGATGATACACTGGAAGATTATTATGTAACTGAAGTGGCGCCAGGTGTGCGTTTGTTAAAAATGGCTATGGTTTACGGCGCTAATGCATCGGGTAAAAGCAATCTTCTAAAGGCATTTAATTTTCTAAAAGATTTTGTTGAAAATTCGCCTACGCAGAAAGATGAAAGCACGGGATTTATTCCATTTAAGTTCAATAGTGAAAAACAACCGCCTGGGTATTTTGAGTTATTGTTTTTTATCGAATCAAAAAAATACAAATATATTTTGGAATTGGATGAAAATAAGGTGTATAGCGAAGAACTCTATTATTATCCAGGCACGCAGCCAGCCGCTGTTTTTAATCGGTTTCTGGACAGAGAAACTCAAACTTCCAAAATTAATTTTGGTTCTAAAATAAAGTTATCAACCACAGCAAAAGAACAGATTGAAATTAAAACATTAATTAATACTTCAGTATTTGCTGCGTCTTCGCAACTTAATCTAGTGTTTACAGAATTGGAAACTGTCAGACAATGGTTTGACAATCAGGTTATGGATATAATTGATCCATATACGGAGTTAAGGGGATATTCAGATCTACATATTGAAGGGAATGAAACTTTGAAAAAATGGGCCATTCAATTCATCAAAAAGGCTGATTTCAATATTTCTGACATACTCTATGAGGAAGAAATAAAAAAGCTTCCGGATGATTTGGTTGAATTGTTTAAACATTCTCCTCTGCCGGATGAAGAAAAAATAAGGATATCAAAAGAAAAAAACATTCACATTCAAAATACAATATTTGAACATACTATAACCAAAGACGAAAAAAAAGAAAAATTCAAATTACCGGAAGATTTGCAATCGCGCGGTACGATGCGTTTTTATGGATTAACCGCACCTTTTTACAATACGATTGAAAATAATGGATTTTTGCCGATTGATGAGATTGGTTCTGCGCTTCATCCACTTTTGGTTATGCACTTTTTACGTGAATTTTTGAAGCGTTCGAAACAGGCACAACTGCTGTTCACAACACACAATTTATCTTTGCTGATGGAGAAAGATATATTACGTAAAGATGCGATTTGGTTTACAGAGAAAAAAAGAGATGGTTCATCTGATTTGTATTCTATGGCAGATTTTAATTTCAGAAAAGAATTGTCGTTTTACAATGCCTACAAACAGGGAAAATTTGGAGCAATTCCGGTTATTGAAGACTAAGGTATGGCAAGAAGAAAGCGAAATATACGATTACGAACCAGTTTTGCGGTTTTGGGGGACGGGAAGACAGAGCAGGCATACCTCAAACACCTTAAAACCATACAGGGATACCGATATTCTGTCTATCCATCTTTGTTTACCAATATTACGCATGCCATTGCTGAGAAAAAGATAGATGAATTGTTGTCGGGCGGATGTGATGTCATCGTTTACATCACCGATTATGATACGGTGGTCAGTCAGGATAAACAGAAAACATTCAATGACCTTGTAAAAAAGTATGAAAAAAATGATGAGGTATTGATTTGTGAAAGTATGCCCAGCATTGAATTTTGGTTTCTACTTCACTATCAATTAACGACCAAAGAATTTAAAAATGCAGATGAAGTAGCAGAAATGCTGAAGAAATATATTCCGGATTTTTCGAAATCGAAAGATTTTCTGGAGAACCGGAAATGGGTAGAGGACATGAGCGGTAATGGTCAACTAGAAAAAGCCATTGCCAATGCTCGCACTGTTTTGCGTCAGAAAGAGAATGACGATGTTGGGAAGCACTTTCCTTTTACGAAGGTGCATGAAGGGATTGAAATATTTGAAAATGAAAAAAAGAAGGAGTAGCCGGGCAGATTACAATCGTTGAGGTAAAAAAAATCAGCCGTTCTCTCACCAACGACTGATTAAAATACCATAGAATTTTTTGCATAGCGTCGCAAATTTCGGGAGGTTGCCCTCCTCTTAATTCTCAGGCTTGAATTGCCAAATATAGTATTTTAATCTAAAATACGCATTTCAAGCCTTTTTGTTTAAAGTGATAAAATTAGGGTCTTAGGGAACATAGGGCCGGGTTTGTAATTTTAAAAGTTTTTAGAAATGAAGGAATTAATTCATTTTAAGGTAGGAAAAGGCAATTGTTGTGTTGTGAAAGATGACGATTTTGTAATGGTAATTGACATTACCTCAACGGAAGAAAAGGAATCTTATGAGATTGTGTCGCCACATTTCAGGGAGAAAGACGGAAAGGACTGTATCGATGTTTTGGTAGTTACCCATAACGATAAGGATCACTGCGGAGGTTTTACAACATTTAAGGAGAAGATGGATTCAGGGGAATTGATCATCGGGAAGATTATTCACCAGGATTATGACCGAACCAAAAGCAATAAACCCTGTGATTCTGAGTATTCGGAAGATTATAAAAAATTCCAGGAAGAAGTTGACCGGAGGGAAGCACTGACAGATGCTGAATTTGGAGACCTTGTGTATGCTCCGAAAAACGGCGATGTAGAGGAAGTTATCCTTGAGGGGGTAGATTATCCGGATGATTTGAATTTACTACAACTGAGTCCGTTTGAGGGAGACGATGAAACAACGGATTATGATGTGAATGACCTGTCGCTGGTATTCCGGCTGGATTTTGAGAATTTAAATGGTATGTTGTTTTGCGGAGACTCGAGCAGTAAATACTGGCAGGATAAAGTTATTCCTGAATACCTGCAGGATAATTCTGAGTTTGCAGAATCTGCACACTGTGTGGTGTCGCATCATGGTTCTTACAGTTTTTTTGGAAAAGACCGGGAAACAGTTCGTGATGCGGACCCTGAGCCGGACAATTATGAAGCACTTGATTATATTGAACCGGAAGAACTGATTATCTCGGCGGAAATGGAATTTCCCACACGGGATAAGAAGCGGGATAATCCACCACATTATGCAGCCTATAAATGGTATCATAAATGGTTTATGGATAACAGATGTGTCAGCGAAAGTGACCAGCACCGGATAGCTGGTATTACACCAGCAACGGGAATATCCAGTATAAGTACGAAAATAACGCGTGGAGTGTAGTGAATGACTATGTGGATGAGGAATTGGAAAAAGCGCAAGAAAGCAGCGCCAAATGTCTGGGAGAGCTACATAAAAAAGGTGCTTTGGGAATTCTTCCGGGATTATCAGCACCCAAAACACGCTATTATGGAAGTCGGTGATTTGTATAATGGCTGGGAGTATGATATGGGCAAATTGAATAAATTGGGATGTTTCCAGGTTCTTGACCGGCATCCCAATTTGCCAGGTTTCTTTTTTCGGCTTAAAAATGTAAAAATTATTGAAGGAATCCGTGTAACCGATAATTTTGAAAAATACTGGTTTAAAATGCTGGTTGATAAAGAAAAAGGGCCAAAATTATATGTATGGTCACCTATTATTAAAAGGTTGCATCATGTTTGGGGTGATGACCGCTTATGCCTCTACGATCCGAGAGAGTTTGACTGGACTCAAAGCCCGGATATTATTAAAAAAGTAATTGGCTGGACCTATCTGTGGATTGTCTATTTTGAGGAGTGGCAAAAAACCGGAAAATGGCCGGGACCAGAAATTGTACATACGAAAACCAAAAGCTATGAAAAATAAAGTGGGATTAGCATTATCAGGTGGTGGCTACAGAGCCACAGCCTTCCATTTAGGTACATTCAGGAAGCTGAAAGAACTTGGATTATTGAATAAAGTAGATGTTATTTCCACCATATCGGGTGGTTCGATTACCGGTGCCTATTATGCGTTGCACGATGAAAATTTTGAAGATTTTGAACAAGGCTTGCGAAAAGCATTGGGAAAAAGTTCTTTACTGACAGTTAAACTTTATCTTTTTTTGGTGGTTTTGCCAATAGTAATTGTACCCATATTCTTTATGGGCCCCAATTGGCTGAGTGTTGTATGGATCGCTGCTGTTGTATTCATCTCAGCCAAATATCAATTTACTATTATTCCAGCCAGTTCATTTATTGAAAGAAGGTACCGAAAATTGTTTTTTGGTGAAAGTATGCTGAAAGATTTAAGCAAAAATACCACCGTTGTAGTTAACAGCACAAATATTGAAAGCAGTCGTCAGTTTTCTTTTTCAAGAACAAAAATGAGTGATTCCAGGTACTCACATCCGGATGATGGATCGGCACCGGTGTCATTTAATCACGAAAATTTTCCTGTAAGTAAAGCGGTGATGGCTTCCACCTGCGTGCCATTTGCCTTTACACCAGTTAAAATTTCAAAAAAGTATATCAACAGGCAAAACAGCCGCGGAAAAATAAAGCCTCTCCTTATTGATGGCGGGGTATATGACAACCAGGGTATTCATAAATTAACCCATGAAAATTCATCTTATTATTGTGCAGAGACTATTATTGTGAGTGATGCGGGAATCGGATACAAACCTTGGCTAAAAAACAACCTCGTTTCATTACTAATAAAAACGAGTGATTTATTTATGAATCGCATAAAAAATATACAATATATCCAGCACCAGATAAAAAACCGGTATCTGGATAACCGGGAAGTTGCCTATTTTTCATTGTGGTTTAAACCCGATGAAGCCATCCATTATTTCGTGCGTTTCTTGAAAGATAACCTAGCTGTTGACTCGGTTTTAGCAGCGCATGGTTTGACCCAGGAAAAGATTTCAAACAAAACTGATAAAGAGCTTGTTGCGATTATTAAAGAAAATATTGGTTTTAAGAATTTAGCACAAAATTTTCCGACAGAAGAGGAATATAAGACTGCCAACAGTGTTGGAACAAACCTCACGCCATTAAAAAAGGATGAAATTGATTCATTGGTAAAAGTAGCAGAATCATTGACAGAGGTTTATTTGAAATTGTATTGCCCAAAAATATTTAATGGAAATGTAAAGTCCACAGAAACTTTGGCATTTTCAATTTGGAGTTTTCAACAATAATACCCAATATCAAATCCAATTACCCCATCATCCTTCATTGTGGCATTTTCATTCTGCTCCAACTTTCCCAAATGCAAATCAATCAGCTCCACAACCCGTTTTTGATAATCCGGGGAAATAGAAGCCATTTGGTCAACCCAGTCGGTATTGTCATTTTCATAAAGTAATTTTCCGGTTTTGGCTGGATTTTGAGGTTGGTCATTTTCTACTTCGTTGACCACTTCCATCATTTCCTCAAAGGTAATGTCGGAAGAAAATTCAGTTGATAGTCCGAGTTGTTCCAACTCTTCCTGTTCTTCGATAAAACGGACATCCGGTTCATATTCCAACGGTCCTTCAATATCCATTTTGCCCGGTAACCCGGGTTGGGGGACATCCCTTTTTCCGGCAGTCAGGACAAACGTGCTTTTGCCAATAATTTCATTAGACAGGTATGCTTCAGAATTACTTCCTTTTTCACCGGATGAAGTTCCGGTTTTGCTCCATCGTTTCATTAAAAATATGGATAGAAGTATGGTCGCAGCAATAACAATTAATTCAACCATGACAAGCAGTTTTTAAGTTAAAAAATATCCTTGTTCTTTTCATTGTAAAGTCTGACAATATCCTCCTGGAAATCTTCAAAATGTTGGCTTAGTACATTGTCGATATAATTGAAAATCGATACTTCGTCGTTGCCGATAACGCGTACAATTTTCTGAATCCGTTCGTGGTATTCCTGCCGAATGG
>CAZXHP010000201.1:0-6457 GCA_964639655.1 uncultured Mariniphaga sp. | reverse complement strand
ACATCCTCCTGTTCGCCATTGTAAACAGAGTATTCCCGTTGTTCGATGGTGCCCGGCCGGCGCAAAATCACAAACTGCCCGGTTTGAAAGGGCAATCCGTTCCGTTCCATTTGCAAAACGAACGTGGAATCAGTGAGGTGCTTTACTCCGGTTATAACGTGTTTTTTCAACTTTCCTGTTTTTGTTTTCTGAAATAGACCGACAAAAATACAAAATTATCTTTTATGCAGTTTGAAAGGACAAAAGCAATCGTACAATGACTAATTTCAGAAAGGATTCGGTACATTTTAAATTAATTTTTTCGATAAATAATTGTTTTATTCCAGTGAGTCAAGAATAAACCTGTAATTTGCGAAGGCAAATTTATACCCATGAAAAAATTTTATAATGGAATTCTTCAGCGCTAAAAATGTAACTAAAGTATTTTCAACTACCCGTGCTTTAACCGACGTAAGCATTTCGGTAAACCAACAAAGTATTTTCGGGCTCCTTGGTCCCAACGGTGCCGGGAAGACCACACTTATACGAATTATCAACCAAATTACCGCCCCCGACGAAGGCGAATTGTTTCTGGAAGGGAGGAGAATGAAACAGTTGGATGTGGCATACATCGGTTACCTGCCGGAAGAACGCGGCCTGTACAAAAAAATGAAAGTAGGAGAACAGGCCATTTACCTGGCACAATTGAAAGGTATGACCCGAAAAGACGCCATAAAGAACCTGAAGAACTGGTTTGAACGTTTTGAAATGGTGGACTGGTGGAATAAAAAAGTGGAAGAACTTTCGAAAGGGATGCAGCAGAAAGTGCAGTTTGTGACCACTGTGGTGCACCAACCTAAACTGCTGATTTTCGACGAACCGTTCAGCGGGTTCGATCCCATAAATGCCAACCTGCTCAAGCGGGAAATCCTGAAGCTGCGCGACGAAGGGGCGACCATCATTTTTTCCACCCACAACATGGGTTCAGTTGAAGAGTTGTGCGACCATATTGCACTGATCAACAAATCGGTTAAAATTGTGGACGGCCCCACCGATGAAATTCGCCAAAAGTATAAATCCAACATTTTCGAAATTCAATACAAAGGTAATTTCGAACAGGTTGACAAGGCACTGGGAAACCGGTTTAAAATTCTGGAACACACCGAATCGGAAAAAGTAAACCGGGTGCAGGTGCAATACATAAACGGCGATTCCAACAACAACCTGCTGCAGGCCATTATGCCGGCTGCCGAAATTCTTTCGTTCGAAGAAATCATTCCAGGAATGAACGACGTGTTTATAAAGGTTGTACAAGAGTCAAACCAATCAAAATCGATGAATAATGAGTAAAACATTAATTATACTTCAACAGGAATACCTGAAACGGGTAAAGAAAAAATCATTTATCGTACTCACGCTGCTGGTGCCACTGCTCTTTGCAGGAATGTTTGCGCTGATTATTGCGCTTTCGGTACACGACGACAAACAGGAACGTACCATTGCCGTTTACGATGAATCGACACTGTTTTTGGGCGAACTGGACCAGGAAGGTTACACCAGATACCACTTTATCCCCCAAACCGAATACGACCAGTTGAAATCAAAAGTAAAAGAATCGGAATTCTATGCATTGCTTTATATTCCCGAAGATATTGTTTCAAACAATGCTGCGCAGCTTATTTCTGCAAAGCAGGTGCCGATTGAATTATCGGAACAGATTTCAAGAAAACTCAGTCGGTTTATTGAAAACAGCAAACGGCAGAAAATTATTGAAGAAACCGGGATTGCCGATTTGGAAGAACGCCTTGCAAAAACGCGAACCTCGGTCAAATTAAACACCCTTAAAATTTCGGAAACCGGAGAAACCAAAAAAAGCTCCTCCGGTGTAGCCTTTATTGCCAGTTACGCTATGGGATTTATCATCTACTTTTTTGTGTTTATGTATGGGTCGATGGTGATGCGCAGCGTTATGGAAGAGAAAAAAAACCGGATTGTGGAAGTAATTATTTCATCGGTAAAACCCTTTCAGTTAATGGCGGGGAAAATAATTGGCACTGCACTGGTAGGCCTGACTCAGGTGGCTATCTGGATTGTGTTGGGGGTAGTACTACTCGGACTGACCCAAACTTTTTTCACTCCTGAATCGGCCCAGCAAATGGGACAAAGCCTTATGGAAAGTAACCGGCAAATGAACGCCGCCGTGTCGCAGGATACGGCCGGCAACCAGGTAGCCGAAATCATTGAATTGATTGGGAACTTAAATATCCCGTTTATCCTGTTCTCATTTATATTCTACTTCCTGGCCGGCTATCTCATGTACAGTTCGCTACTGGGTGCAGTTGGCGCTGCTGTTGACAACGACGAAGATTCGCAACAAATGATATTTCCCATCACCTTCCCGCTTATTCTTTCCATAATGCTGCTTTTTCCCATCTCCCGAAATCCGGAAGGCCCGGTAGCTTTCTGGGGTTCCATCATTCCGTTTACATCGCCGGTGGCTATGCTGGCACGCGTACCCTACGGCGTTCCGGCGTGGGAACTCATTCTTTCCATCTCTCTGCTTATTCTGGCCACCGTTGGCGCCATTTGGGCAGCAGCCAAAATTTACAAAACCGGACTGCTGATGTACGGAAAAAAAGTTAACCTGAAAGAATTGGTAAAATGGTTGCGGTATAAAAGTTAACTTCGTTTAAAATTAAACAGGTATTTTTGTCTGTTTAAACAAAATTTATTTACATTGCAGCCGAAATGAGAAACATGACATGCCATATTACTTTTTGTTGTCGGGAGATTCGTCCCGGAGAAGGCATGTTTTTTGAAAATTAATCAGATAAGATTGTTTGAATCAGATACAAAGCTTTCCCGGGAGACCAGGAGAGCTTTTTTGTTATAACAGATTTAAAATTAACAGATTATGAAAGTACAAAACATCTTGGAAACCATTGGTAACACGCCCCATATCAGGGTTAACCGGCTTTATCCGGCGGAATACGAAGTATGGGTAAAAATGGAAAAAACAAACCCGGGAGGAAGCATAAAAGACCGGATTGCATTGTCGATGGTGGAAGAGGCTGAAAAAAAGAAAATTCTGAAAGAAGGTTCGGTTATTATTGAACCTACATCGGGAAACACAGGCATTGGCCTGGCATTGGTTGCTGCTGTAAAAGGATACCGGCTGATTCTTACCATGCCCGAGTCGATGACCATGGAACGAAGAAAAGTACTGCTTGCACTTGGGGCAGAACTGGTTCTGACGCCTAAAGAAAAAGGGATGAAAGGCTCCATTGCCAAAGCCGAAGAACTGGCCGCGGAAATTCAGAATTCCTGGATTCCGCTGCAGTTCTCCAACCCGGCAAATATCGATGCCCACAGAAAATATACCGCCATGGAAATTTTAAATGACTTTCCGCAGGGAATCGACTACCTGATTACCGGCGTGGGTACCGGTGGCCACATTAGCGGAGTAGCAGAAGTACTAAAAAAAGAGTTCCCCAATCTAAAGGTATTTGCGGTTGAACCGTCCGACAGCCCCGTAATTGCAGGAGGAGAACCCGGCCCGCACAAAATACAGGGCATTGGCGCCGGTTTTATCCCCGATAACCTGAAAACCGATCTTTTAGACGGAACCATACCCGTTACACAGGAAGAAGCCTTTGAGTACGCCCAAAAAGCGGCCAAACAGGAAGGTCTTTTTGTGGGCATTTCGTCGGGTGCTTCTTTTGCTGCCGTTGCCAAAAAGATAAAGGAACTTCCCTCTGGCTCACGAATTTTGACGTTCTCTTACGACCACGGCGAAAGATATCTTTCGGTAGAAGGGTTGTACTGAGAGTAAACCTGTACACCTGCTGACTCCAAAGTTAGACCAAAAGTGGAAACAAACCGGGAAACAGGTTCGCCTGTAACCGGTCAGGAGAAATGCAAGGAACACCGTATAAAATCAAAATATAAGGGGGCCAGGCAACATCAGTTAAAGGCTTTGCAAAAACAAACCGGAATCTGATGGCAGATTCGCCCCTTTATATTGTCGCAATCACACATCGGAATAAAAAAATACGTGCCGGATATTTGTAGTATTATAATTGAGAGTTAAAACGATGACAAAAAACAATTTACTGCGAATGGACAACGTGGGCATCGTGGTGGAATCCCTTGATGTAGCCGTCTCTTTTTTCACCGAGCTTGGACTGGAGCTGGAAGGACAGGGTACGGTGGAAGGCGAATGGGCCGGACGCGTTACCGGACTGGGCGATCAGCGTGTCGAAATCGCCATGATGGTCACCCCCGACGGGCACAGCCGGCTTGAGCTTTCACGATTTATCAACCCGCCTGTCGTCGCCGATAACCGGAACGCCCCGGTGAACGCGCTCGGCTACCTGCGCGTTATGTTCGCCGTTAACGACCTTGATGAGATGCTCACCAGGCTCCGCAGACATGGCGCGCAGCTCGTCGGCGAAGTGGTTCAGTACGAAGACATGTACCGGCTTTGCTACATCCGCGGCCCTGAAGGAATTCTTATCGGGCTGGCCGAACAACTCGGCGATAAATCAGTAGAAGATGTTTTTGAAAATCCACAATCATAAAATTTACAAAAAAAGGATAATCGATGAAGGGTTTTGTCGAGAATTTACCAGAACAAACCGTGGAAAAATCACAAATATTAAAGCAAAAAACACAATGAAAAAAATAACTGTTTCGCCCGGGAGACACGAGTAAAATCAAAATAACCTGAACCGAACGGTTCTGAAATTGACTTGGTGACTTCCGGTCACCGGCCCGATAAAAGAATGTTGACGCCACACCCATTTCACCCGCTGAATAAACTCCGCCCCACTCCGCCTTTTCAAACAAAAAATCAAATTCCCGCTTGTTTTTCCGGCGGCAATTCCTATTTTAGCTTCTGTAATTTTTTGTATATCAATAAAGACCGAAAAAATCAAATCAACTCAATCAATCGAAAGGAGAACTGAAATGAGAATTTTACAGTCACCCTGGAAAGTAAGCGGAATTTCCGGGATTCTTTTTGTTGCATTATCTTTTCTTGCTGCCGGAATGAATAAAATGCCTCCCTTGTACAATCAGGAAATTTCAACATTTGTAAGGTGGTTTTCAGAAAATGGAGCGTGGTATCGCTTTGGACACTTTCTTGCAGGTTTGGCTTTTCTGCTTTTTTATTTTCCATTTTTTGCAGGATTCTGTGAAATACTCAAAAAAGCAGAAGGGGAACCATCTGTTTGGACAAGAGTCACGTGGGCCGGTGCAATTATGTCTCCTGCCGCAGGTACCATTGCAGGTGCATTTATTATGGGAACAGCTTTATTAAATGGTAATGCTTCCCCCGACGTGTCTCAACTGGGAATGGCCGGAAACTTCTATGCTTACACAGTTTCCGGAGCTTATGCAGGAATAACAATGATTGGTTCGGGTATAATTATTTTAAAAACAGGTATTTTTAAACGTTGGATAGGCTGGACGGGTTTAGTAATTGGTTCTGCAGCAATAATTAGTATCGGAACATTAATTGAGAATAATCCACAGGGATTATTTGCAGTAATAAACGGTTTTGCCTGGTTGACTTATTTCCTCTGGATTGCGGTTCTGTCAGTCGAATTGATTAGAATACCCGATATTAAACTAAATCGAAGCAATAAAGCAGCATGAACCTAAAAACAGAATTAAACCAAACCTCCCCGGATTGGCGTTTATTGTACCGTTTGGGGGCAATCGGAGCCTGGTTTTCGGCGCTGCTGATTCCGGTTGCCATCGTTTCACACCTTCTGTGGCCACCGCCACCCTGGACGCCGGGAGCAGCATCCGACTGGTTTTCCTATATCGGCAGCAATCCGCTTGCCGGGTTGCTTAATCTGGACCTTCTCCTGGAAATCGGATTAATATTGAGCGTTCCCCTTTACATCGCGCTGTTCCTTGTTTTATATAAAACGAACCGCTCCTTAACCGTATTGGCAACGGCTACGGCACTTTTGGGAATCGTGTTGCACATCCTTTCCAATGCCGCCTGGGAGATGCTGCTGTTAAGCAATGCCTTTGCCGAAGCCGGTACCGACGAACAACGCGCCGTTCTGCTCGCAGCCGGTGAAGCCAGTCTCTCGGCTTATTACGGAATGGTTTTTCAGGTGAGCTACATACTGGGATATCTAACTTACATCTTGATTGGCTATGTGATGTTGTACCATCGGTTTTTTGGAAAACCGGCAGCATACCTCGCTATCGTTACCGGAATAGCCGGGTTCGGGTTTTACCTGCCGGAAATCGGAACCATCATTTCAGTCCTGGTAGTGCTGCTCGTCGGAATCTGGAATGTTATCGTCGGCTGGAAACTTTTTCAGTTTAATCGATTCCCCCGGCAAAAATGATTGAACTAAAGAATAAAAACGATGAAATGACTGAATCTCAAAAAGGTCGTTATTATTTTAATCCATGCCATTATCGCATGGACTACCTGGTCAGCAAAAAAATAAAT
>CAZXHP010000200.1:0-6483 GCA_964639655.1 uncultured Mariniphaga sp. | reverse complement strand
AATTTTACTTCCACATGTCCGTTTGGAAGTATTGATTGCAGCTCCACTTCCTGCAATTCATTGATTAATTCTTCGCGAAAGGGCGTTTCCACCTTAATGTAGTTTTCAGTGAACCCGCTCATGTTCCCCCCGTTTTTTTGCGATTCGAATAAAACGGTTTGTTTTGTGCCGAGGTGTTTTTCGTAAAATGCCCTCAATTTTTTTTCTGAAAGGTTGATGTACATCTGGGTGCGGCGTTTGCGGTCTTCCACATCCACTTTCCACGGGATTTTCAGCGCCTGCGTTCCGCTTCGTTCGGAATAGGTAAACGCGTGCAATTGAGATATTTCCAGTCCGTTGATAAAATCGTACGATTCCTGAAAAAGTTCCCCGGTTTCGCCGTTGGTGCCGGCAATTACGTCCACACCGATAAAAGCGTGGGGTACCAGTTCGCGAATTTTTTGAATACGGTGGGCAAACAGGCCGGTGGAATATTTGCGCTTCATTAGCGACAGCACCTCGTCGGAGCCCGATTGCAGCGGAATGTGGAAATGGGGCATAATTACCTTTGATCCGCCCACCAGTTCAATGATGTCATCTTTTAAAAGGTTCGGCTCGATGGAACCCAGTCTGAGGCGGTGCAGGCCCGCTGTTTTTTCCAGCGCCCGAAGTAAATCGAGAAAATTTTCGCCGGTGGTTTTTCCGTAGTCGCCAATGTTTACGCCGGTGAGCACCACTTCTTTATACCCTTTTGCAACCGCTTTCCGGGCTTCATTCACCGTGTTTTCAATGGTATCGTTTCTGCTTTTTCCGCGTGCGTAGGGTATAGTGCAAAACGAGCAGTAGTAGTCGCAACCATCCTGGATTTTCAGGAAACTGCGGGTACGGTCGCCCCATGAAAAGGCTTTGTGGTAACTTTTTATATCGGCCAGCCGGGTTGTTCTAATTTCGGTGAACGGGCGTTTTTCGAGGTTGCCCAGGTAGGCGGGAATATGAAATTTCTCCTGCGTTCCCAACACCATGTCCACGCCTTCGATGTGCCCCACTTCGTCGGGTTTGAGCTGCGAATAGCATCCCACCACAATCACCATGGCCTTGGGATTTTTTTTAACGGCCTGCCTGACGATGTTCCGGCTGGCTTTGTCGCCCTGGTTGGTCACCGAGCAGGTGTTAATCACATACACGTCGGCTTCCTCTTCAAAACCAACCCGTTCGAACCCTACTTCTTTGAAAGCCCCGGCAATAGTGGAGGTTTCAGAGAAATTGAGTTTACAACCCAACGTGTAAAAAGCAGCTTTTTTCCCTTCGTAGTTCATTTAAAACGATTCTAAATAAACCGCAAAAATAGCAAAAAGCTGCTGAACCCAAAAGCGGCTAAAGCAGGTTGCTGGCCAACTCGGCCAGGTAGCTGCGTTCACCTTTCACCAGGTTAATGTGGGCAAACAGTTCCTGGCTGCGCATCCGGTCGGTCATATAGGCCAGACCGTTCGATTTCATATCCAGGTAGGGCGAATCGATTTGCTGCAAATCGCCGGTGAACACCATTTTTGTTCCTTCTCCTGCGCGGGTAATAATGGTTTTTATTTCGTGCGGCGTCAGGTTTTGTGCCTCGTCGATGATAAAAAACGAGTTCGACAAGCTTCTGCCGCGAATGTACGCCAGCGGTGTAATAACCAGTTTTTCCTCTTTTTGAAGTTCTTCAATTTTTTGGTATTCCTGGCTTCTGGGGTTAAACGCATGTTTAATCACCGAAAGGTTATCGAACAGTGGCTGCATGTACGGATTAATTTTTTCCGATGCATCGCCGGGAAGGTAACCGAGATCGCGGTTGCTCAAAGCTACAATCGGTCGGGCAAGCAGAATCTGGTCGAACGATTTGTGCATCTCGATGGCGGCAGCCAGGGCCAGCAGTGTTTTTCCGGTTCCGGCTTTACCTGTAAGCGCCACCAGTTGTATTTCCGGGTTCATCAATACACTCAGGCTGAATGTTTGTTCGGCGTTACGCGGTTTAATGCCGTATGCCGGTTTTTTTTCCACCCGGAAAACCCGGCCGGTTTTAGTGTCGAACCGCGCCAAAACACTCGAATTGTTTCCTTTCAGAATAAAACATTCGTTGGACTCGGGTTTAAAATCCAGTTTGAGTTGCGCCAGCTCCACGGAACTCTGTTCATAGAGTTCATTGATTAAATTATCATTAAAGTTTTCGAATGTTTTTAGCGTTTTATCCAAAACATTCTCGTCGGTAACCTGGTCGGTTTTGTAATCTTCGGCCGAAATTCCCAGTGATTTCGCCTTCATACGAAGGTTGATGTCTTTCGAAACCAGAATTGTTTTTCGGTTTGCATACGTTTTGGTAGTGTGTTCGGCAATAGCGAGAATCCGGTGGTCGGGAATATCTTCGCGAAACGAGGCCTTCATTTCCTCTGAAAAAGGTTTGCCGGTTTCTATACGCAGTTTCCCTTTTCCCTTTCCCAACGATTTGCCGCCGTTAAACAGTTCGTCGCCCACAATTTCGTCGAGTACGCGTACAAATTCGCGGGCCTGGTAGTTGATCAAATCATTGCCCCTTTTAAATTTATCCAGTTCCTCCAGCACGGTAATCGGCAGGATAATATCGTTATCCTGAAACTGGTAAATGCAGGTGTGGTCGTGTAAAATCACATTGGTGTCCAAAATGAAGATTTTACTTTTGCTGGTTTTGTTTAACATGATTGTAAATTGAAATTTTCGAAATGTATATAAAATAACAGGATTTATGTTGCCGTAATTCAATTTTTAATAAACTTGCAGCGGTTAATAAATTTATTTTGAAAATTGGATTATTCAGATACGCTCGAGTTTTTGTTTTCGCGATTGCCTATGTATCAGCGCATTGGTCCGGCTGCTTATAAAGATAATTTGGACAATACGATTTTGCTGGATGATTTTTACAGTAATCCGCATCGTAAATTTAAAACTATCCATGTAGCCGGAACAAACGGAAAAGGTTCTGTGTCGCACATGCTGGCTGCGATTTTGCAGGCATCAGGATATAAAACGGGTCTTTATACCTCGCCTCATTTAAAAGATTTCAGGGAGAGAATCAGGATTAACGGCGAAATGATTTCTACTGAAGAAGTGGTAAACTGGGTGGAAAAATACCGCATCAGCAATGAGATGTGGAATATTGAACCTTCTTTTTTTGAACTGACCGTTGCCATGGCTTTCGACTATTTTGCAAAGGAACAGGTCGATGTGGCCGTTGTGGAAGTGGGGCTTGGAGGCCGGCTCGATTCAACGAATGTAATTACACCCGAAATCAGTATTATTACGAATATCGGTCTTGATCATACAGCGCTGCTTGGCAACTCGCTGGAAAAAATTGCGCTGGAAAAGGCCGGAATAATTAAAGCAGGTGTTCCGGTGGTAATTGGTACAACGCAGTCAGAGACAAAAAAAATCTTCGAAGAAGTGGCCGCGTTAAAACTTGCTCCGTTGTTTTTTGCAGATAAGGAGTACGCCGTTGTTTACAGATTGGCTGATATGGAAGGAAACCAGTTGCTTTCGGTAAATAAAAACGAAAGCAGATTATATAACCAGCTAAAGCTGGATTTAAAGGGGACTTATCAGCAACTGAATTTGCCTGCGGTGCTGAAAACGGTTGATTTGTTGCGTGATATGGGATGGGAAATTGTAGATGAGGATTTGTTGCGTGGACTTGCCAATGCCCGGAAAATGACAGGACTAATGGGGCGCTGGCAAGTTTTGGGGTATAACCCGCTTTTGGTTTGCGACACTGCGCACAATGCCGAAGGAATGAAAGAGGTGGTGCGGCAAATGAAACAAACACCCTCTGAAAAACTGCATATTGTGCTGGGATTGGTTAAGGACAAAGACCCTGAAAAATTACTGGCGTTGCTGCCCAACGATGCCGAATATTATTTTGTACGGGCTGCTATACCGCGTGCTCTCGAAGAAAAGGAACTGGCGAGGCTGGCAACCGGTTTCGGGTTAACCGGTTTAGCGTATTCTTCTGTTTTAAAGGCTTTTGATACCGCGCGCAGCCGGGCCGGTAAAAACGATATGGTGTTTGTGGGAGGCAGTACTTTTGTGGTGGCAGAAATTTTATAAAATATTTTTGCAGAACTGAAAATAGGTTTTATATTTGCAGCGCCTTTCCGGGAAGGGCAAACGTTCTGAAGAATAAATAGGGAGCTTAGCTCAGCTGGTTCAGAGCACCTGCCTTACAAGCAGGGGGTCACTGGTTCGAATCCAGTAGTTCCCACAGAAAGCCATCAGTTAAACAATTGATGGCTTTTTCAATTTTAGGGCATGTACTACTGTTACATTTTATTTTCTCACAGGCTTGACAAATATTATATTGGCTCAACAGGCGATTTGTCAGGCAGATTGCGGCGGCACAACTCTGCGCATAAAGGTTTTACCGGATCAGGCAAACCCTGGAAACTTGTTTATTCAGAATCCTTTTCTGAGAAGTCTCTGGCATTAAAAAGGGAAATGGAATTGAAAAGCTGGAAGAACAGAAAAAAACTGGAAGAACTCATTGAGTCAAATCAAAATTGATTAAACATATAACCTGGTTTTTCGACCTTTACAGATAATATGATGTATTCAAGTTAATTCCCGCTGTTTGTGTTTGGTTCAGAGCATCCCGATGCAAACGTGAGGGTCACTGGTTCTCCCGAAGGGATCCCAATGGGGGAATCCAGTAGTTCCCACAAAGCCGTCAGTTGCAATGATTGATGGTTTTTTG
Organism: uncultured Mariniphaga sp.; assembly: GCA_964639655.1. GTDB lineage: Bacteria > Bacteroidota > Bacteroidia > Bacteroidales > Prolixibacteraceae > Mariniphaga. The sequence continues at coordinate 1,751 of CAZXHP010000200.1, read as the reverse complement.
TTTTGATGCATGTATTACTGCTATATTTACCAATCAAAAACTTTTCCTGTCAAAAATGCATTAGACGCTGTCGCTTTCAGCAATAATTTCATAATAATCCTTTTGTTGCGCGACAATTTGACTGTCAGTAATTTATGGATTGTTATTTGAAGGTCACTCCCGGAATTTTAAAAGAGTTGAGTTATGAACTTAAATAATTTTACCATAAAAGCACAGGAGGCCATTCAGCATGCGTTTCAGATTGCGCAGGGAAACAACCAGCAAAGTATTGAAACCGGCCATATTTTGAAAGGATTGACCCATTCTGCCGAAAATGTAGTTGAGTTTTTGTTGAAAAAATTAGGTGTAAATACATCTGTTTTTCAGCAGGCGGCAGATAAAATCATTGAATCATATCCGCGGGTTACCGGCGGCGAACCCTATATTTCAGCCACGGCCAACCGCGCACTGCAAAAGGCACTGGCGTTGGCGCAGGAAATGGGCGACCAGTACGTTTCGGTAGAACACGTTTTACTGGCACTGCTCGATGCGGGCGATTCGGTGAGCCGGCTGATGAAAGACAACGGCATCACCAAAAAAGATTTGCAAAAAGCCATTGAAGAGTTGCGCAAAGGTTCTAAAGTGGACAGCCAGACGGCGGAAGACCGTTTTAATTCATTGAACCGGTTTGCCCTCAATTTGAACGAAAGGGCGCGTTCCGGGAAATTGGATCCGGTCATCGGGCGCGATGAGGAAATCCGGCGGATACTGCAGATCCTTTCCCGCCGCACCAAAAATAACCCCATTTTAATTGGCGAACCCGGAACCGGAAAAACAGCCATTGCCGAAGGTCTGGCCCACCGCATTGTGCGCGGCGACGTGCCCGAGAATCTGAAAACAAAACAGGTTTTTTCGCTCGACATGGGTGCGCTGATTGCCGGTGCCAAATACAAAGGCGAATTCGAAGAGCGGCTGAAAGCTGTTGTTCACGAAGTGGTTCACTCCAATGAGGAAGTGATTCTTTTTATCGACGAAATTCATACGCTGGTGGGCGCCGGAAAAAGCGAAGGCGCCATGGATGCAGCCAATATTCTGAAACCTGCACTGGCTCGCGGTGAGTTGCGTGCTATTGGCGCAACAACTTTTAACGAGTACCAGAAATATTTCGAAAAAGACAAAGCGCTCGAACGCCGTTTCCAGGTAGTACATGTGGACGAACCCGATACACTCAGCGCCATTTCAATTTTGCGCGGAATTAAGGAACGGTATGAAAGTCACCATAAAGTACGGATAAAAGACGATGCCATCATCGCCTCCGTTGAATTGTCGCAACGTTACATTTCCGACCGGTTTTTGCCCGATAAAGCCATTGACCTGATGGACGAAGCTGCGGCCAAACTGCGCCTCGAAATGGATTCTGTGCCCGAAGAACTGGATGAAATCGAACGCCGTATCAAACAGCTCGAAATTGAACGCGAGGCCATTAAACGCGAAAAAGACGATAAAAAACTGGCTTCGTTAGGCGAAGAAATTTCAAACTTAAAGGAAGAACAATCCCGGTTGCGCGCCAAATGGCAAAGTGAAAAACAGGTCATCGATTCCATTCAGAAAAAGAAAGCCGAAATTGAGGATTACAAATTTGAAGCGGAAGAAGCTGAACGCCAGGGTCGGTACGACCGCGTGGCCGAACTGCGCTACGGAAAAATAAAAGAGGCTGAAAATGCGATTGATGCGCTGCAAAAAGAATTGCAGAAAATGAAAGCCGGCGACAG
>CAZXHP010000199.1:0-6484 GCA_964639655.1 uncultured Mariniphaga sp. | reverse complement strand
TTTCGGAGATCTTCCCGTTAGGAAGCACGGCGCCCTGCGTTGCCCGGACTTTCCTTCCCGATAGCTATCGGGACGATAAAGCAGCCTGCCGGTGCAAAAGTAATACTTTTAGTTTCAAGTTGAAAATTTAAAATGTATCAAGGGTATCTTTAAACCCGGAACTTTTGCCGAAGGCATTCCTTCGGAAGAACTTCAAACTACTTCCTCCTCAGCATAACCATCGTTGCGCCGTATCCGTACTCTTTAAACGACGCATCCTGAAAGCCGTATTTCGGAAACTTCGACTTTAAAAGCCTGGCCACTTCCTGTTTCAGCACGCCCTGCCCCACTCCGTGGATAAAAACAATTCGTTTTGCCCGCGACTCAATTGCCAGGCGCATTTCGCGCTCCACCTTTTCCATCTGAACATCCAGAATTTCCTTGTTGCTCAATCCTGCAGTATTGTCAACCAGCTCGTGGATATGCAAATCCACCTCCACAATATCGGGTTGTTCTTGCTTCGGTGGTTTCACCTCTTGCTTTTTTTGCGCTTTTGCCTTCACAACTTTTCTGAAATCATCTTCAGTGAGCTTGTCGATTTCCGTATCCAGAATATTTTCAGAAATCTGATATATCAGGGCATTCTTTTCAAAAAGAGTGTTGGGTTGAAAACTTTTCTCTTTGTAAAACTTCACCGGATTTACTCTGAACTTTTTGACAATTGCAGGTTGAATTTCCTTTTCGCCATCGCGAAAACAGACCAACTGAAAACTGTATTCCGGTAAATCAGCCAGATCGTTCTGGTCGATTATTTCCAGGTCTTCTTTCGAATTGGGTTGAATTTCACCACACAAAACCGTGTTGTATTTTCCTTCGCTAAAATGCGAATACCGGAATAAAACCGTAAAGTTACTGTCGTTCACCAAAAACAATCCGGTATCGCCGGCCAGCGGATTTTTCGCATCAGCCGGAACAAAACAGAAATAGAAATCCGGAGAATCTTTTCCTTTTAGAATCCTCCCCTTGCTTTTTTCAATCTGAACGGATTCCTGAACAATTTCAACAACAGTGTTTTCTTTCGGAACTCCGCCTTTGTTCAGGTCAGGATCATCCACATTTATCAGTTTCGAAACCGGATACGGCACTTCAAAACCATCTTCATTTTCGACCTTTACCGTATTTTTTCCCAAAAAACCGGTTACTATTCCTCCGCCCACATCGTTCAGGAATTTAACCCTGTCGCCAACTCTAATCATTTTTTTTCATTTTTTGCAAAAGTACTATTTTTTTATGCATCCGAATTTTGCGTTAATTTTGCAGCCGTATTTAAAACAGAAAACGTTGTCAGAATTTAAAAACATAAAAATCAGCGATTACAGCTACCGGCTTCCGGACGAACGGATTGCCAGATACCCGCTAAAAGAACGCGACAGTTCGAAGCTGTTGGTTTGGGAAAACGGAATACTAAAAAACGGGCAATTTAAAAGCATACCCGATTATATTCCCGAAAATGCCCTGCTGGTTTTCAACAACACACGGGTAATACACGCCCGGCTGTTTTTTAAAAAAGAGACCGGGGCCAGAATCGAAATTTTTTGCCTGGAACCTGTTCTCCCCACCGATCATCAACTGGCATTTGAGCAAAAAGAAAAGGTGGTATGGAAATGTATGGTAGGCAATGCCAAAAAATGGAAAGAAGGTGATTTAACAGCAACGATTGAATTAAATGGGAAAACCGTTCGGTTACAGGCCCGGAAAGTAAAACAGGAAGAGAACGCATTTGTTATCGAATTCAGTTGGAACGGCGGATTCCATTTTGCGGAAATTATTGAGAAATCGGGCGTTTTACCCATTCCGCCCTATTTAAACCGGGAGACGGAACCCGATGATGAAACGACTTACCAAACGGTTTATGCCAAATCAGACGGATCGGTAGCTGCGCCAACTGCCGGACTACATTTCACCGAAACGGTGATGAACAAGCTGAAAACGAAAAACATTGCGTTGCGCGAAATTACCCTGCACGTGGGTGCCGGAACATTTCAGCCGGTCAAATCGGAAACCGTAAACGACCACAAAATGCATCGTGAAAGGGTAATTATTCCGAAAAAATTCATAGAAGAGCTGCTAAACAATCAGCGAAAAATTGTTGCTGTAGGAACCACATCGGTGAGGTCGCTCGAGAGCATTTACTGGGCAGGGCTTAAACTGGGAAAACAAACCGGTACGTTGCAAAATATTGAAATCGAACAGTGGGAGCCGTACCAAAATCTTCCCAACACAAGTGTTCGGCAAGCCCTTGAAAATGTGCTTGGTTACCTCGATAAAAATGATTTAAATACCCTGCAGTTTTCCACTCAAATTATTATAGTCCCCGGCTACCGGTTTAAACTGGTTGAAGGGATGGTAACCAATTTTCACCAGCCTCAAAGCACTTTGCTGCTTCTGGTTGGAGCATTTTTGGGTAACGCGTGGAAAAATGTGTATAATTTTGCTTTGGAAAACGGGTTTCGCTTTTTGAGCTACGGCGACAGCAATTTATACCTGAGATAAGGCAAAATTTGCCATCTAGTTGGAAGAAGATGTTGCAAAAGCAATTTTTTCAATCAACAACTGCCGGTTAATGGGTTTGGTGATATAATCGTCGAACACCGATTTAATCTTTTCCACATCACCCGACAACGCATAAGCTGTTTGTGCAATCACCGGCAGCTTCGGGTTAAGCTTTTTGATTTCTTCCAGTGCATCGAAACCATTCATTACAGGCATTTTAATGTCCATAAGTACTAAATCGATATGTTTGTTATCCCTGCAAAATTCAACCGCCTCCAAACCATTTTCAGCCCGAATTAATTTGTAATTGTACCTTGAAAGTACCTGCTCGATTAAATACCAGTTAATATCCTCGTCTTCGGCCACCAAAATGATTCTGTTCCCATCCGAAACCACATCGACTTTCTCCTTGATTTCAACCGTTTTGTTTGAAAGGTCGCTTTTTGCAGGAACAAAAGGAAATGTAATAACAAACTCAGCCCCTTTCCCCTCTTCCGATTTTACCGATATGCTTCCCCCCATGATTTCGGCATAAGCTTTGGAAATAGAGAGTCCAAGACCGGAGCCGGACTGAATCCTGGCATTTCGGGACTCCAGTTGTCTGAACCGTTCAAAAATAATCTCATGTTTTTCGGGAGCTATTCCAATACCTGTATCCTTTACAAAAAATGATATCTCCGACGAATTTCCGGTGGTGTAACCGAACGAAATTTCACCCTGCTCGGTAAATTTGATGGCATTGTTGATCAAATTCATCATAATTTGTTTGAGTTTAACCTCGTCAAGCCTAACTTTTTCGTATAAGGGCGGCGTTGGTTTTTCCAGTTTTAGTTTCAAATTTGTCCGGGAAGCAATGATTGTTTTAAATGAATTGTACACTTCATCCAGCAGTTCATTGAGTTCAATTTCATTTTCATTGAGTTCAATCTGACCGGCTTCAATCTGCGATATTTCAACAATATCGTTAATGATGGACAAAAGGTAGCTGCCACTTTTTCTTATAATCCTGATGTATCTTTCACGGGTTTTCCCGCTTAATTTTTCAGACTCGATCAAGTCGGCAAACCCCATAATTGCGTTCATTGGCGTACGGATTTCGTGCGATAAATTGGCCAGAAAAGCCGATTTTAAGCGGTCGCTCTCTTCGGCTCTCTCCTTGGCCCGGAGCAACTCTTCGTTTTGTGCCCGGTATTCTTTATTTAACCTTCCGTATCGGTCAAGTTGTTCGGCGATTTGCTGCTGCTGTTTGGTGAGTTCATTCCTCAGTGCATGTTCCTTTACATAAAGTTTTTCCTTTTCAACCTGGTTTTGATAGTTCCGTTTCTGGGCTGCCAGAAGCAATCCCAATAGCATAGTGCCGGGTGTGTATATGAGCAACGTTGGTAAAGCAATGGCACGTAAAATACTTCCTCTGATTTCTTCAGGCAAAAATACAGTTCCGGCAAGCATAAAAATATGGACAATCAGACCAAGTACAAGAAACTCTCCCGGCCGGTTAATTCTTTTCCATTTTTTCCGCCATTCGCCCCAGAATATCCCGATCGCTCCCGACGAAACAACAGTTACAATGCCCATCCACATACCGTCGCCTCCCATAAAAAAACGGGTACAACCTGCCAATACCATGGCAATCAGGGTTGGAATCGGACCGAAAAACACACCGGAAACAGCAAGCATTACCGAACGCACATCAAAAACCACCCCAGGCATTAACGTCCAGGGGGTAAACATCAGTACAATTCCGATAATTCCGAGCACTAACCCGGCCACTGTTTGCGAAATTATTCCCTTTAATTTATGGTTCCGTAGCCAAAAATTTTCATAAAGCATGGCAAAGGCCAGCAGAACGGCTATATTTTGAATCAGACTAATAACAATTGGCTCATTCATGAATAGTTGGTTGATAAACTGAAATACGACTATCTTAATGCAAGATAAGATATTTTTTACTTCAACAATACAAATTACCCTGCATAAAACAGGAAAAACTTTGTACAAACAGTACAATATTAATATTGAATATCATGTGTTTTTGCCATATTTACACGCTACATTAAAAAACATCAAAAAAATGAAGATATTGGAACAACTTCAGCCACAACCCTTGTTTAATTACTTCGAAAAAATCTGCCAGGTTCCCCGGCCTTCGAAAAAAGAAGAAAAAATCAGAAAATTTTTACTCGACTTTGCTGAACAAAATAACCTGAAAGCGAAAACCGACAAAGCCGGAAACGTGTTGATTTCGAAACCTGCCGCGCCGGGCAGGGAAAACAGCCCAACCGTAATTTTGCAAACCCACATGGACATGGTTTGCGAAAAAAACAGCGACAAAAAGTTCGATTTCGACAATGACCCCATTGAACCTGTAATTGCGGATGGATGGGTAAAAGCCAACGGCACTACCCTGGGCGCTGACTGCGGCATTGGAATTGCGGCCCAAATGGCGGTGCTCACTTCAGACACCATTCAACACGGTCAACTGGAATGCCTGATTACCGTTGACGAGGAAACCGGCCTCACGGGTGCTTTTGCGCTCGAACCGGATTTTATGAGCGGCTCCGTCTTGCTGAACCTCGACTCGGAAGATGAAGGTGAAATTTTTATCGGTTGCGCCGGGGGAATCGATACACTCATTTCGTTAACCTTCAAAAAAGAGCAGCCGGTCCCGGGAAATTCCGTAGCGTTGAAAATTTCTGTTTCAGGATTATTGGGCGGCCATTCCGGCGACGATATTCACAAAAACCGTGGAAACGCCATTAAAATCCTGAACCGTTTTTTATGGAGCGCCTCCCGCGATTTTTCGATGGGACTTTCTGAATTTGACGGCGGCAACCTGCGCAATGCCATTGCACGTGAAGCCCGGGCGGTAATTGTTGTACCCGAAAATGAAAAAGAAAAACTGCTTCAGGCATTTGAAAAATTTGCAGACAAAGTGAAATTTGAATTTGAATACAATGAACCAAAACTGAAACTGGTTGCAGAAGAAGTACCGCTTCCCGGATTTATTCTGAACGGGCAAATGCAGCAAAACCTGTTGAATGCCTTGTATGCCTGTCCGCACGGAGTGCTTGAAATGAGCACACGCATGGAGGGAATGGTAGAAACCTCAACCAATCTGGCTTCAGTAAAATTTGTTAATGGGAATAACATTTTAATTACAACCAGCCAACGCAGCGAACTGGAAAGCCGGAAGCATTTTGCAGCCGAAATGGTGCGTTCGGTATTTGAACTGGCCGACGCCGAAGTGACCCATTCCGACGGTTACCCCGGCTGGACACCCAATCCCGATTCAAAAATACTAAAAACCACAGTGGCTTCTTATAAGAAATTATTTGGGAAAGAACCCATTGTACGTTCGATCCATGCTGGTTTGGAATGTGGCCTTTTTTTGGAAAAATATCCAAATCTCGATATGGTTTCGTTTGGGCCAACCATAAAAGGCGCCCATTCACCCGACGAACGCCTGAACATAGAAACCACCGAAAAATTCTGGAAACACCTGGTGGATGTGCTTGAAAATGTTGAACAATAAACCGAAAAATATTCCAATTATGAACCGTTTACTTTCTTTTTTAACGTTTGCCCTTTTAACCCTTTCTTTGCCTGTACTTGCTCAGGAACCCGCAGAATCAATTTTTCACGCCAACCGCGGAAGTGACCGGCAATGGCTTACATACCAGGACAATCACCGCGCTTTATATCGTATTATCACGAATGAGGCATTCAATCTGCTTGAAGAACGGGCAGAAAAAGTTACAAAATTTCAATCGCCCGCAGACTGGAAAACCTGGCAGAATGAAATCAAAACAGCATTAAACGGTTCGTTGACGAAATTTGAAAAAACACCGTTGAATGCCCGCACTACCGGAATTCTGGAACGGGAAAAATTTACGGTTGAAAAAGTGCTTTTCGAGTCCCATCCTGGCTTTTATGTGACTGCCGGCCTTTTTCT
>CAZXHP010000198.1:0-6500 GCA_964639655.1 uncultured Mariniphaga sp. | reverse complement strand
CTGATTTTAAAGTAACGGCATCCAATGAGCCACCGAAAGACGGATCGCCATTCCGGGCAAGGTTTTACATTACAGTAACCGATAATGAGCAAAACACGTGGGAAGATGAATTTGATGCGTTTGTGTATTTTGATGTCCCCGAGTTCGGGGAAATCGGAATTGATGATGGTGACAGCGAGATTTTTGGCAACGGAAACGGCAATAATATTGCCGAACCCGGTGAGTCGATCATGATTTACCAAATCAGCCACCGCACCCGTTTGTACTATGATGATCCGTACATCGATTCAGAACGCATTCATGTTGATTTACAGCCCGATAAATGGGGCGACGGATATGCCGTTTCATCAGTGGTTCATATTTCTGAAAATTGTCCGATTGGCCATAAAATTAAATTCCTGGCCAGTTACGAAGTGAAGGAATGGAAAACAATAAAAAGGAACGTAACCTGGGGAATATTTACCATTACCGTGGGAAAGGAAAACGAATGAATAGGATTTAGGAAACAGTGATATTTTAAGCAATCAAAAAATATGACAATTAAAATTAGCAAAAGCCTTTTGGGGTTGATTTTTCCGAAAGAGATACAAAGTGCAGTGGTCGTTATATTATTGTTATGAAAAATCTGTGTCTGATTGTTTGTCTTTTTTTAGCGCCGGTTGCCGGGTTTCCGCAGTTTGTTACCAGCTATCCCGATATTCCGAGAATAGATGTACATACCCATGCACACAAAAATTATGAAAGTATTCGCAATTATCTTTTAATGCGGGATCGGATGCTTTCCGGTCATCAGGTGAATCTTGCCGTGTGGATTAACCTGGGCGGCGAAGAAGCTATCGATACCATTCATGAAGTCAGCCGGGGCAGGATACTCACCTGCATCAGCGACTATGGCGCACATAAAGGGTTGACGCATAAACCCGAAGATATGGCTGCAAGTCTTGAACGCGGATATGCGGGGTACAAGATTTGGCACGGGCCGTATAGCAGGGTGTTAAAAGAAGGCGAAAAGGGTATAAAATACTTTGATGATCCTGCCCATGAGCCGGTATTGTCTGCCATGGAAAAAGAAGGTATGCCCGGTGCTTCTGTTCATATAGCCGACCCGAACGGACCTTTTGGGGACAGGGGGAAGTGGGCCGCGGATCCCGTTGAATTCTGGCGGCAGATAATCGGGCTTGAAAGGGTATTGCAGCGCCATCCCGATTTGGTGATGGTCGCGGCCCATTGTGCCTGGCTTGTTTGTCAGGATGCGCAAATTGATTTTTTAAGGTATTTGCTGGCAACCTATCCGAATTTTTACGTGGATTTGGCTGCAACCTTTCAGTATTTTTATTTGGTAGATCATGAAAATCTGCGCGATTTTATGATTGAATATTCGGACCGCATCCTTTACGGAACTGATATAGGAAAAATTCAGAATGAGGTGGACATTCCGGAATATATTGAAAAATACAACCGGACCTTCCGGATATTGGAAACCGGCGAAATGGTAGAGGGAGGATTTTTTGGCATGAATGCGGTAAAAGGCCTCCATTTACCTCGTGAAGTTCTTGAAAAAATATATTATAAAAATGCGCTCCGCATCTACCCGGGTTTAGCTGAAAGAATGAACAGTGCCGGATTTAAATAGTGTCTTTTTTAATTTAATCCGGAAAATAAAGCCATACGATATCGTGCATGGTGTACAGGTTATACTTTTCACCGTCAAAAACAAGAATCGGGCTGGACGTGTCGCCTTCTGCAAGCGGATTTCCGGGATATTTTTTCCAGTTTATCAAATCGGTTGACATGGCAACAAGGGAAGACCATTCGGCATTTTCATCCGGATCGGCCCAGTTTGGATTTGTTGAACCATGATAATACATGTAATAGCGGTCGTTAAATTTTACTATCTGGTTGGCTGCCACAGCGCCTTCATCGTATTTTTCCGGCCCCATTTCCAATACCGGTTCGTCCTGTATATTTGTCCAGGTCAATTTGTCATCGGAAGTGGCCAGCCAGATTCCCAAATCGTTCCGTTCATAAAAGAGGTACCATTTCCCGTCTTCAATCCATACGGTTGGCGTTCCGTAGGGGGCGGGAATCGTGTCGCCCTCGGTTTCAAGAATTACCAAATCGCCTTGATCTTCCCATTGAATCCCGTCTTTTGACGTAAGCATGTGCGCGATGTCGTTTTTTCCCTCAGCATACATATAATAAGTGTCATCAACTTTCATCACGAACATATCTTCCGTCCATTTTTTATCGAAAACCGGATTACCGGAGTACCGTTCCCAATTGATACCGTTGGTTGAGGTGGCGTAGCCTAAATGTTTCTCCGTGCTGTCGCCGCCGTTGTATCCTGAATACCACATTTTGTAAATTCCGTCATCAAACAGAATATAGCCGCGTTCGCGAATCTGTTTGTCCCACGTATCTGTACCGGTTCCGCTAAATACCGGGTTGTTTTCGTACGGTTTAAAACTGACCATTTCGGGAGGGAATTCTTCATTTGTATTTTGTTTTGTTTTGTTTTGACAAGCTGCGCCTGCTAAAATCAATAGCATTACACCTGTTTTAAAAAATATTGAAAGACTTTTCATTTTACCGGTTCGGTTAATAATTTTTCTCATTTTTTGTTTTGTTATTCTGATGATTTCAATTTATTCGAGCATCCTGTTCTTTTTGTGCCAACAATCAGTTCATCAATCCATAATTTTTGATTGTTGTCGATGAGGCCCGGGCTAAAATACGGTCCTATAAGAAACTGGTTAATTTTCATATTCGGAAAATCGGTGGATCGGAGCACAACATTGTCATAATCGATTACAAGTTTTCCGTCGAACCACCCCCTGACAATGCCATCGTTGTTAGGTTTGTCGTTTTTAATATCAAGGCTGTTCAGCTTAAAAAAAGCTTCAATACAGTGCCATTTATTTTCTTCAAAAAGTACATCCTGACTATCGTATAATTTGCCATTATATCCGCCTTTCAGTTCACCCTGTGTAAGACCGTGCGGCATATTTTTATTCTGAATATCGGTTGCTGCCAGGCGAAGTTTGCCGTTAACCGCTTCCACATACAAAGTAAGGTGGCTGGCTGCCGGACCATGATACTCCGGATTTTCAGTGGTCAGAAAATAAGCAATGTGCGGATGATAATTTCTTCCGGTCCACTGCCATCCCTCCGAGATTTTATAATAAACCCGAATATACAACTCGCTGACCGGCTCAAACAGGTGCCGTTTTATTGTTGAAGCATGCACTTTTGGATCTCCCTCAACCCACTCGTATTCCAAACTTCCATCTCCTTTTGCAGCATCCCCGGCAATCCTGATATCCGAACCGTCATACCATCCGCGTAAATCCAGATTGGCATCATCAAACGATTCCTTTAACAAAATTGCTTCTGATTGGCCGTTCGAAAGGAGGGCTGAAGATACTGCAACCAGAATTAAAACATTTTTTTTTGATTTCGCGCAAAGGTGACGCAAAGCGCTGATATTTAAATTATCCGATTTTTGCGAGCTTTGCGTCTTAGCGTGAGATAATATTCGGAAAGGATTCATAATTCAACCTTACTGTTTTTATTCAAATTCACGACTTGTTTATCTTTCCCGGCTAAAATGGTATATGGCGAGAAGAACTTCTTTTCATCTCCGTCAACAGCGTATTCCGGTAATTCAATATTCATTTGTCCGTTATTATCCAATTTTTGTACTATTACTTTTTTTCCTGTTTTATCGAAAATTTGTACTTCAATTCCAGGGTTTTCAGAATTAATGTTCAGTGTCCATGAAACTTTATAGCTGTGATGCTGGGGCGTTGCATCAATGTCCATTTTCAGTCCCTGAAATTCGTTGGAGCGAAATTCCACATTTTCAGCAACACATATTTTCTGCTCGAATGAGCCCATTCGTATCGGGCTGAAATCCGTTGCGTCCGCTGCTTTTATTATGGTATTGTCATAAATTTTTGTTTCAATGGCTATTCCGTAAGAACAACCAACCCAAAACGGCGGAACATTGGAAGTAATCCGGTTATTATAAATTTTCCCGCCCCGTGCATTGCCAATATAAAAGGCAAATGCTTCGGCATCGGAATCCGGATTTTCATGTTCAACAATAATCTCGTTCCCAAAAATGTGATTGTCACCGGCGCTGGTACTGTAAAAGAATGCATTGGCCACCGGAATGTAATCCGGATACGCTTCGAATTTTTTCCCGGTTATATGGAACTTATTATTGTAAATCCGGTTTTCGTAAGCCCCGCGCGGAGAGCCCCATTCCGATCCGTAATCGGCTATCCTGATGGCATTGGTGCTGTACCTGTCGGCATATTCGCAGCTTGGCGGCGCAGCTTTTATAATAAATTCATTGTTGAAAATTTCAATGTTTTTATGCCTGAAAATTTCGAGCCCCGAGCCGATTTCCGGTTCAATTTTGTTTTCAAAAATCATTGAACCGTCACCCATGGCCATTATACTGTAATGGTTGGTTACGGTTTGCCGGTTGACAAAATAGTTATGATGCACTTTCGATTCCAAACCTTTGATGACCAGGTTGCCCTGTCCGCCATAAAATTTGGAATACGAAACTTCCGAATGTTGTGTGCCCCTTAAGTCAACGGCATAAAACTGCGATCCGTGCCGGTTGATGATAAAAGGATTATCAACTTTAAAAATGCAATTTGTAATTGTTGCATGTGGCACATCAACTGCTGTTGCATTAATTCCCTGATTGATTATGGTAACACTGTCGAGAATAATCCTTACATCAGTGGCAGTTGACTGTATTCCCCATGATGCAATTCCCCGGGTACCGCTTTTGATGGTGCCGTTTTTGATGGTTACGGTGCCTTTCCCTTCAACCATTGGAATGCCGGCTTCGGGTTTTCCATCTTTGAAATTTTCAGTATAATCATAAAAAGCGCTGTGTGCGATGTCGTAAAAATGATTGTAATGGCCGTATGGATGTGTGTTTTCAACAATTCCAATTCCAACATCCAGCGCAGGTCGAATGTCAATCTGATCCACCAAACAATCGGTTTCAGCTTTTACCCGAATCCGGTATTTGCCTGCCGGAAGGTTTTTCAAATGGGCAAAAACAAATCCTCCCCCGAGGCGCGCTGAACGGTTACTCACCGGGCAACCCACCATTGTTGTGTCACCGTATTGATTTATAGATTCCACTTCATGTCCATTTTCATCTTCCACATAAATACTGATTTTCATATCGTTTTTCAGGTCGCCGCCCATATCGTGGTAATACCTGCCGGTAATGCCGCACATCGCAAAATACGATCGGTTGGCAACAGATAGGTTGATATAAGGTGATGCAATTTCATCGCCTTTTTCGAGGCTTAAAATTTTGTCTCCGATAAATGCGTGTACTTCGGCAGTGTTAACCACCTTCGCGCCCGGCGCTTTTGAAATGTCCCACTCGCCGATGCCTTCTTCAAACCCATAATTTGGAACATGCTCGTAATCGGCTCCGGCAAACGTGATGGTATGCCCGTTTAAATCCAGCGTCACATCTTTTCCCAGGAAAATGGCGCTCCTCTCGCTGACAATATCATTGGTTAATTTATAAACGGCGCCTGGCTTATCGTAACTTCCGGGGGCTGAAACCGGGATGATTCCGTGCGGTAAATCTTTCGCAGATGTTTTAATAGTTTGTAAAAGAAATCCGCAAAAAGTCAGCATAACCATGAGCCTAATCATGGAGGAGTGCTTTATCGAAATGAGAACAGATTGATTCATATCTTGTCGAGTTTCAAATAGATTCATTGATTTTCACAACTTTTGGGAGCCATCGGGCCGATGTATTCTGTAGCCACCACAAAATGATCTTTCCACACGGTTGCCTCTTCCCGGTTAATTTTAAAATCCGGATGTTCTTCAGCATACATATCCACATTTTTCCAGGAAGTACCCGAAACATAGTTCTGCACCCTCAACCGGTTAATTTTAAGTTTTTCAAACAGTTCCTTATCCTCAAAATTACGCCATCGTATTCCCTGAAAAGGTTGTGCTTTTTCGTGGTCAGGATTGTTTATAAAACGATCGCCTCTCCAATAGCCCTTAACCGGATTTTTCTCCAGCGGGTCCCAACGCCCTGCCAGTTCACCATCTATCCAGAAGGCATGAGCGCCGTCGGTTTTATCGGGTGCAGAATTTATGCGAATCATAATCTCAACGCACTGCCATTCGCCCCTTTTCGCAGAAACCGGATCGTTGGGCATAAAATTATTACCATAGTAGGGATTCGGACGGCCGTCGGGTTTGCCTTCCGAACTTTGCCAGGAATTCATCTCGGGCCAGTAGGTGTAAAACGACCAGTAGCCGGGAGGTGTGGTTGCAGGACCGGTCCCATTAATATTTCCGGTTAACTGATCGATTGTACTGCTAAAATGATGGGTTGGTTTTTTGCCGGCAGAACCACTGGGTACAGGATTGGGATCTACAACTCCTGATAAGCTGGTAAAGTGATGGTTGTATCCGTAATCGTCGGCAAACTT
>CAZXHP010000197.1:4468-6505 GCA_964639655.1 uncultured Mariniphaga sp. | reverse complement strand
AACCAAATTCTTCGCCTCCCAAACAGGCCAGGGTAACCACATCGCGGCCGGTTTTAATCTGGCCGTCAACCTGGAGTTTTACCCTGTCGCGAAGGTTGTTCAACACAAGCGTTTGTTGTGTTTCGGCAATTCCCAGTTCAACCGGCAAACCGGCATGTTTTATTGAACTTGCCGGGCTGGCGCCTGTTCCGCCTTCCGTTCCGGCAATTACGATAATATCTGAAAATGCTTTGGCAACTCCTGCGGCAATGGTTCCAACACCGTCTTCCGAAACCAGTTTTACTGACACTTTCGCATTCGGATTGGTAATTTTCAGGTCGTAAATAAGCTGGGCCAAATCTTCGATGGAATAAATATCGTGATGTGGCGGAGGTGAAATCAGCGTTATTCCCGGTGTGGAATTCCGCGTTTTGGCAATAATTTTATTCACTTTGTAGCCCGGCAACTGACCGCCTTCGCCCGGCTTGGCGCCCTGAGCAATTTTAATCTGCAGCTCTTCGGCATTCACCAGGTAATTGTTCGTTACACCAAACCGCCCCGATGCCACCTGCTTGATTTTGCTGTTCCGCAAAGTCCCGAAACGTGAAGGATCTTCTCCTCCTTCGCCGGTGTTACTCCGTCCGCCAATGGTATTCATGGTAATCGCCAGCGCCTCGTGGGTTTCAATACTGATTGAACCGTAAGACATAGCGCCGGTAACAAACCTTTTCATAATTTCTTCCTCCGGCTCCACCTGGTCGAGCGGAATTGGGTTTCTTTTCAGATTAAAACACCCGCGAATAAAAGCCGGGCGTTTGTTCTGTTTGTCAACCAGCGCACTGAATTCCTTAAATTTTGCGTAATCGTTGGTGCGGGTTGCCCACTGCAAAAGGCCAATGGATTCAGGATTCCAGGCGTGGTGTAATCCGTTTTTCCTCCAGGCATACGTGCCATCATTTTCAAACCGAAACGGTTCGGGAGTCACCTCTTTTTCAAATGCTTTTTCGTGGAACAACAAAGCTTCTTTACAAATTTCTTCGAGGCCAACGCCGCCAATTTTTGAAGCAGTTCCTGTAAAATAGTTATCTATAATCTCTTTGCTGATTCCCACCGATTCAAAAATTTGGGCACCGTGATAACTGCGCAGCGTAGAAATACCCATTTTTGAAAAAACTTTCATTAATCCTTTATCGATGGCTTTAATGTAATTTTTACGGGCTTCCTTATATTCCAGGTCAATTTTCCCTTCTTTCACCAGTTGATCGATTGCGGCAAAAGCCAGGTAAGGATTGATGATACTGGCGCCATAGCCCAGCAACAATGCAAAATGATGCACTTCGCGAGCCTCACCGGTTTCCACAATAATTCCCACCTGCATTCTTTTCTGCTTTTTAATCAGATGATGATGCACTGCCGCAACTGCAAGCAGCGAGGGAATTGCTGCCTCTTTTTCGCTGATATTCCGGTCGCTGAGAATGATATAATTTTTTTTATTGTCCACCGCACTTTCGGCATCGGCTAATATTTTTTCAAGCGCAGCCTCAAAACCTTTCACCCCTTTTTCAACCGGAAAAACCATTGGTATCACTTTATGGGAAAACATTTCATCTTTCAAATCTTTAATTTTCCCGAGGTCGGTATTGGTTAAAATGGGGCTGTCAAACTTTATAAGCTTGCAGTGATCGGGGGTTTCCACCAAAATGTTGGAGTGCAGCGAACCGATATAGTTTGCCAGCGACATAACCAGGCCTTCGCGAATAGGGTCGATGGCGGGATTGGTTACCTGCGCAAACATTTGTTTAAAATATTCAAAAAGTCGCCGCGGCTTTTCGGAAAAAACAGCCAGCGGAACATCATTCCCCATTGAACTGGTCGGTTCAGCTGCAGAAACACTCATAGGCTGAATCAACTCATACATGTCTTCTTTGGAGTAGCCAAATTCTTTGGCGTAGTTTTCGAAATTGTCGATAGTGGAAGGCACACGGTGTTTCACCTTAATGTCGTCCATCATCAACCGGTTTTCCTTCAGCCACATTTGGTACGGATTGCGGTGGCTTA
>CAZXHP010000197.1:0-4368 GCA_964639655.1 uncultured Mariniphaga sp. | reverse complement strand
TCCATAATGGTGGAGTGGTATTCGTAAAAAGCTTTTAAACTTTCGGGAATCGGATTTTTTTCGTTAAATGACTCGGGAATCATCATACAAAGCGAGTGCGGCAAAGTACGGCCGGTCATGTGCAAAAATTCCAGCACATTATCGAACGATGCTGAATCGGACTTTCCCGACTCAATAACCGGCAGTAATTTTTTCAGGTCTTCCCCAAAAACTTCCGATTTCATCAGCGCTTCGCGGGCCTGCATCCACAGGCGGTTTCCTTTTATTGTGTTGATTTCGCCGTTGTGTGCCACAATACGAAACGGCTGGGCCAGGTCCCACGTGGGAAAAGTGTTGGTGCTAAACCGCGAATGTACGAGAGCAATGGCACTTTTAAACTTCTCGCTCTTGAAATCGAGAAAATAGTCGCGCAATTGTCCGGGAGTGAGCATTCCTTTGTACACAATTATTTTAGCCGAAAAACTGGGCTGATAAAAACTTTCTTTGTATTTCAGCTTCGACTCCCGAATCTCTTTTTCTGCCAGTTTTCGAACCACGTATAATTTCCTTTCAAGGGCGTCCTTTTCGAGGTTTGCTTTTACAAAAACCTGTTTAACAGCCGGCTCGGTAGTTTTGGCAATTTCGCCTGGAACCGAATGGTCCACAGGCACATCGCGATAGCCCACCAATGTTAATCCTTCAGCCTGAATGTGTTTTGAAAGCACCTCGACACACAAATTGGCTTCCTTTTCGTCTTTGGGAAGGAAAATCAGCCCGGTGCCATACTTCCCGGGTTCGCCTACCGGTATTTTCAGTTCTTCTGCAATAAACTCATGTGGAATCTGCATTAAAACTCCGGCCCCGTCACCCGTAGAATTATCAGCGCTGATTGCTCCGCGATGGTCCATATTCAGTAATACCTCCAAACCTCTTCTGACAATATCGTGTGATGGCTTACCTTTAATATGGGCGACAAATCCAATCCCGCAATTATCATGTTCATTCTCCGGATTGTAATAACCCTGCGCATCAGGTAATCTCATCTGTAGCATTTTCTAATCCTTTAAAATTTTTCAACAAAATGAACAAAAGCAATAAATTCACTTTAAACCATACAAAACTGAAAGCAATATTCAGTTTTTGCTTATGAATTGAAATCAAAAATAGCCACAGATGAGTAAAAATACAATAGCGTATTAGAAAAAATGTGTTTCATAACATAGAATTAACTTTTCGACAAAAAAAATGCCAAAAAGAAATTACAAAAACAAATGGGGTATAAAAAAGATACGAAAAACGGGATTAATCTAACAATTTAGCAAAAGCCCGGTCAATTTTTTCGAACTGAAAGTCGCCTGCAATCCGGTCCTTTTTTGCACTAATTTTATCAGCACACAAATTTCCGATGCTGCCTTCGTGAACGTGCTGTACCTTTTTTTCGGGCCGAAATTCGCCGGCCTCAATTTTTTCCGCCACCTTTCGGTAGGCTTCCCGAAACGGAATACCTTCGAGAACCAACTTATTTACTTCTTCGACACTAAACAGGTAATCGTATTTCGGGTCGCTGAGAATATTTTCATTCACCTGCAGTTTTCCCAAAGCCAGGTTGGCAATGGAAAGGCAATCGTGCAGCTCGGCAAAAAGCGGAATAAAAATCTCCTTCACGGTTTGCAAATCACGGAAGTAACCGCTCGGCAAATTATTTACGGTCAGCATAATTTGCTGCGGTACACCTTGAATTTTATTGCATTTTCCGCGAATCAGCTCAAACACATCGGGGTTCTTTTTGTGCGGCATAATGCTCGAGCCGGTGGTAAATTCAGCAGGCAGGGTAACAAAATTGAAATTCTGGCTGGTGAACAGGCAAACATCGTAAGCCATTTTTGAAAGTGTGGACGCGATGTTGGCCAGTGCAAACGCCACAATTTTTTCCACTTTCCCGCGCCCCATCTGGGCATAAACCACGTTGTAATTCATATTGCTGAAACCCAGCAGTTCTGTGGTCATCTGGCGGTTCAACGGGAAAGACGAACCGTAACCGGCTGCAGAACCCAGCGGATTTTGATTGGCAATTTTAAATGCCGAAAGGAGCAGCTCCAAATCGTCGGTGAAGCTTTCGGCATAAGCGCCAAACCACAACCCGAACGACGACGGCATAGCAATCTGCAGATGGGTGTAACCCGGCATCAGCACATCTTTGTGTTGTTCGCTTTTGTCCAGCAGCGTGTCGATTAGTTCAGTAGTGGCATTTACAATTTCGCGAATGCCTTCTCGGGTAAAGAGTTTCAAATCGAGCAGCACCTGGTCGTTGCGCGAACGTCCGCTGTGAATTTTTTTGCCCAAATCGCCCAATTCTTTGGTTAAAAGAAACTCCACCTGCGAATGTACATCTTCCACGCCATCTTCGATGACAAAATTTCCCTCCGAAGCCTGCCGGTACAATTTTTTTAGTGCATCGAGCAAAACCGGCAATTCATCTTTTTCAATCAACCCGACCGATTCCAGCATGGTAACGTGCGCCATGGAACCTAAAATATCGTAAGGCGCCAGGTAAATATCCAGTTCGCGATCTTTTCCAACAGTAAATTTTTCGATGGCTTCATTCACAGCAGTTCCTTTTTCCCAGAGCTTCATGCTTAACAAATTTGAAATTTGAGCAAAGATATGGATTTTGATGTGAAACAATTTGGGTCGGGATGTTTTAAAAATGCTGAAAATTTGCCACATTTGCCCTGCTTTTGCTGGTAAAACAGGCATATACATTCAATTAAATGCTCGAAAACAAAACGATTCGGATAATATTTTTAACGCTGACAGGGCTTGGCCTGGCTGTTTATTTTGCCGGCCTTTCTATCGATGTCACCCGAGATGCGGGAAAATACGCCACTGTTTCAAAAGAAATTTTCCAAAACGGAAACTATATCAATCTTACCGTGCACGGCGAACCTTACGACCAGAAACCGCCTCTGCTTTTCTGGCTGGGTGCGCTGGGCTTTTCCATTGGCGGAATTTCCAATTTCTGGTTCAAGTTTCCGGCTTTACTGCTGGTTTTTTTCGGCTTTTATTCCGCCTACGGATTGGGTCGAAGTTTGTACAACCGGCGTGTGGGACTACTTACGGCGTTTCTAATGGCGTTTTCACTCATTTACACGCTGTACAGCATGGACATTCACACCGACACGCCGTTACAGGTTTTTATCACTTTTGCGTTGTGGCAGCTTGCGGAATTTATTCAAACCAAACGCAACAAACACTGGGTTCTCGGTTTCATCGGAATTGGTTTTGCCATGCTGAGCAAAGGTCCTATCGGAGCTGCTATTCCGGCTTTTGCAGTAGTTGGCCATATTTTACTGCGGAAAGATTTTCGGTTACTTTTGAATTACCGGTGGTACCTTGGAATTCTGCTGGCGTTTGTAATTGTGAGTCCGGCACTGATTGGCCTGGTCAACCAGTTTGGCTGGGACGGAGTTGTATTCTTTTTCTGGGAAAATAATGTGGGCCGGCTCACCGGAACTTATGTGCAACCCAACAGCGATCCCATTTTTTATGTCCACAATTTACTTTACCTTTTTCTGCCCTGGAGCCTTTTGTTTTATGCAGCAGCTTTTATGGAGTTTAAATCATTGTTTATCAACAAATTCAAAACTTCCGAATATTTTACATTTGCCGGAATCTGGGTGTTTTTTGTTACCCTGAATGCTTCGAAAAGCCAGTTGCCCAACTACATTTTCGGAATTGTTCCGCTCATTGCCGTGCTAACGGCCAAATGGATCGATATTGCGCTCATTCGGAAATCGCAGCTTTTAAAAACTTTCTGGTGGATACAAACCGCCGTTACTGTATTGCTATGGGTCGCCATTTTCGGGATTGCCATTTACCTTTTCCCCATACCGGAATGGCAGGCAACGGTTATGGCATTGCTCGGACTGGCGGCTACAATTTATATTTTCACCAAAAGTAAAACATCGGTTGCGCGACTGATTTTACCTTCGGCCATTGCATTTGCCTGCCTGGCCTGGCTGCTGAACACCGATGTTTTCCCTTACATTTTCAGCTACCAGGCGCCACCCAAAGCCGCCCGGTTTTATACCGAAAATGCGAAACCGAACGAAAAATTGTACAATTTTCATTACCCCCAATACGAACTGTTTTTTTACAGCGAACCACAAGCTGAACAACTTTCTTCAGCAGAAGAAATGAAAATGGTAGCCGGAGAGAAAGGGAACTGGATTTTTACTGATGCCGAAGGTTTTGAAATCATTTCGTCGCTGAATCTGGAACCTGATACGGTTTTGGAATACCGACATTTGTACCTGAACCGCGGCCACCGGTTTATTAACCCCAAAACCCGCGATGAAGTGCTGCAACCCATGTACCTGATAAAATACT
>CAZXHP010000196.1:0-6527 GCA_964639655.1 uncultured Mariniphaga sp. | reverse complement strand
TCATTTTTCCAGCCAGTTGGCCAATCAGTTCATAAGGAATTTCTTCCGACTTTTTAAACCGCAGGCAGCTTTTGCC
The DNA here is from genome assembly GCA_964639655.1 of uncultured Mariniphaga sp. Classification (GTDB taxonomy): domain Bacteria; phylum Bacteroidota; class Bacteroidia; order Bacteroidales; family Prolixibacteraceae; genus Mariniphaga. The sequence continues at coordinate 6,451 of CAZXHP010000196.1, read as the reverse complement.
CATATCCAATTTTTTTGAGCTGTGTTTCGGATATTCCTGAAGAAACCAATTCATCAGGTTTTTATCGGCATAAATCCCTGAGTGATAAAGCGCAATGTGGTTTTTTTGAGAAGCGATATTTATGAACGGAAGCGGCAATTTAGGATTGGCATGGTATCCTTTCGGGTAGATTGATTTGGGAACCACAAAACCAATCATTCCGTAGTTCATTTCTTCCGTAAATCCTTCGGGCAGATTTTCGAGGATAACTTTTCTGAGTTTTGAAATGGCTTCCTTTCTGTCGTCAGCGAGTTGCCCGATGTACTTTTCCGGAGAAACTGTTTCAGTTTTCATTTTTTCAGAAATTTGGCAAAAGTTCGATAAACCGGCTAAAGAGCGAAGGGCGGAGCAATATGGGAAATACAAATCCGAAAACAGCTCCCCAAAAGTGCGCGTCGTGTGCAATATTGTCGGTTTTACGTTTGCTCATTTGGTACGAATAAATGAGGTAACCTACCCCAAAAACAATCCCGGGAATGGGGATGATGGCAAAAAGGTAGAGCATTTCCCACGGGTCGAGAAAAATGAAGGTAAAAAGAACCGCAGAAACGGCTCCCGATGCACCAACCGCATTGTAGTAGTAATCGTTCTGGTGTTTGATGAGGCTCCATACATTGGACCCCAGTATTCCTCCCAAATACAAAAGAACGAAATAGAATTCCGCCCGGTTACCGAAAAAATAGCTGAAGTAGTTTTCAACACTTCTTCCGAAAAAATAGAGCACCAGCATGTTTACAATCAGGTGGGTCCAGCTCACATGCACAAAAGCGTGGGAAATCAGCCGGAAATATTGCTTCCGGTGGACCACCTGAGCGGCATTGAACTGGAGTTTTTCCATAAGCGAAACATTCTGAAACGCGAGAAACGAGACTACAGCCGTTATTCCGATTATCAAATAAGTTATCATTAGTGCAGAATTTTATAGATCATTTCTTTTTGCAGTTCGCCGGTATCGGTTAGGGTAGAAACGCCCATTCCTTTGCTTTTTAAATCGTATTCGCGCAGAATACCCATAATTTCGTACAGTTTGGTTGGGTTATATTTTTTTGAAGCGGCAATAATTTTTTTAATGTAATACGGATGTCCGCCCATAGTTTGAATAGCGCCCTGTTCTGATTTATCTTTCAGAAAATGGTAGGCAAATATTTTTGAAAAATAGCCAAACAACGTGGCAATGGTCATTTGAATGGCATGCTGCTGCGGGTTGGCGGCAAAGTAGTTGATTATTTTGTTGGCTTTCAGAATATTCCGGCTTGCCAGCGCATCCTGAAGTTCAAGCACGTTGTAATCTTTGCTCAGCCCGATGTTTTTTTCGATATGCTCAGGCGTGATTCTGTTGGTTTCTTTTACCGCAATAACAAGCTTATTCAGTTCGTTGGCAATTTTGCTGAGTTCGGTGCCCAGCGAGTCGGTTAAAATCTGACAGGCCTGCGGGGTGATGGTGTAATTGTACTGTTTCAGGTAATTTTCAATCCACGCCGGTACCTTGTTTTCGTAAAGTTTTTTGGTGGTGAGAATAACGCCTTTCGATTTGATGGCTTTGTGCAGTTTGGTGCGGGCATCCAGGTTTTTGTATTTGTAGTTGAGTACCAGAATGGTGGACGAAAGCGGATGTTCGGCATACGGTGTCAGGTCTTCTATTTTTTTCAGGCTTTGCGCTTCTTTCACAATAATTACCTGTTTTTCAGCCATCATCGGGTAGCGCAGCGAAGCTTCAGCTATTGTGCGTGTTTCGGTGTCTTTCCCGTAAAAAATTGTTTGGTTAAATCCTTTTTCAGACTCGGGAAGGACATTTTTTTCAATAAAATTCGAAACCTGGTCAATAAAATAAGGCTCTTCACCCTGAAGCAGATAAATGGGGTGATACACCTTTTTTTTCAGGTTTTGCATAATAGTATCAAAATCCATATCAGAATTTTAAGTGTTTCACAGAAAGTCCGTTGTTTTTTATTTCGAGCAGCGCATCGATGCCGGCCTGAATATGTACATCGACATATTTCAGGGTAACCAGTTTGTCGCTTTCGCTGGTTTTTACACCAGCCGATATCATGGGTTGGTCGGAAACCAGCAGCAGTGCACCGATTGGAATTTTATTGGCAAAACCCACGGTAAACAGCGTGGCCGTTTCCATATCTATGGCAATGGCCCGGGTTTTTTGGAGGTATTTTTTAAACTTATCGTCGTATTCCCACACCCGGCGGTTGGTGGTATAAACAACACCTGTCCAGTAGTCGTGGCCGGTATTGCGTAAAACGTGTGATGCCGCCCGCTGAATGTTAAAAGCAGGAAGCGCCGGAACTTCTGGTGGCATATAGTCTGACGATGTTCCTTCGTTGCGGATGGCTGCAATAGGCAGGATAAAATCGCCCAGTTGGTTTTTCTTTTTCAGTCCGCCACATTTGCCGAGAAACAACACGCCTTTGGGCTTTATGGCGCTTAGCAGATCCATTACCGTGGCCGCATTGGGGCTGCCCATGCCAAAGTTGATAATGGTAATTCCTTCGGCGGTGGCGTTGGGCATGTTTTTGTCGCCGCCAATGATCGGTACCTCGAACCTCAGCGAGAATTTTTCCACGTAATTGGCGAAATTGGTGAGTAGAATGTATTCACCAAAATCGTCCAGCTTTTTACCCGTATAGCGCGGAAGCCAGTTGTCAACAATTTCTTTTTTTGTTTTCATTACCTTAAAATTACAGCAGAATCGTTTATTTTGTTCAAAATAGCAGGTTTACACAAAAGTACATTTTTCCGGTTGGCCTGCAATATTTGTTTATAAGTTAAGCAAGATAAATATTTATGCAGAAATTGAACCTTCCGGCTTACGAATTCAGGATAAAAACCGAAGGAGCGAAAAAATATATTTTCGATTTGGTGCGCAGGCGGTTTGTTTTGCTGACTCCCGAAGAGTGGGTGCGGCAACATTTTATCCGGTACCTCATCGAAGAAAAAAAATACCCGACATCGCTGATGGCAGTGGAAAAACAGATTACGCTGAACGGGAAACTTTTTCGTTTCGATTTGCTGGTTTACCGGCGAACCGGCCAGCCTTTACTCATTGCGGAATTTAAAGCACCAAACGTAAAAATAACACAGGAAACATTCGACCAGGTGGTGCGTTACAACATGGCGCTGAAAGTGGAAAGGGTAGTGGTTTCAAACGGTAAGCAACATTTTGTGTGTGAGATTAATTATAAAGAAAACAGCTACCGGTTTTTGAAAGAGGTACCCGAATTCTAAAGGCGCCAAGCCCTGTTAAATTTTCGGCGTATTCTTTCCCGGAAAATGCTCATACCACTCTTTCCAGAATACCTGTACTTCGGTTTTCATCTCTTTGTGCAACGTTAAAATTCCAATAAGGTTGGGAATAGTCATCAGCACAATGGTAATGCCCGACAACGTCCAAACAATGGTGGTATCGGTAAACGAAGCCAGGAAAAAACCGAGCACATACAGAATCCGGTAGTAAATTATTCCCTTTACACCAAACAGGTAGGTCACGGCGCGGTCGCCGTAATACGACCAGCTAATGGCCGTGGAAAAGGCAAACAGCAGCAAACCGATGGCCACAATGTACTTTCCGTAGTCGCCCAGCCAGCTTCGTGTAAATGCTACTGTTGTCAGCGGTGCACTGTGCAACAGTGAATTCCCGGTAATTGAAAGGCCCGGCTGGCCGACCAGTTTTCCTGAATTGAATGCAACAGTTCCGGTAAATGGCTGGTTGTTGCTCCAAACCATCACATCTTCAGCCAACGAGCGCGCGTGCAGGATAGCAGGCTGGTTTTGAATTACGCCTTCCGAAACATCGAGTTTCCCGGTAAAAAGCGGCAGATTGGTTTCCCCTGCGAGAAATTCGAAAAGCTTTTCCTGGTCAGCAGGAATGTTTTCATTGTATTGGCCTTCCAAAACCACCAGGTCGGTTTCCTGAAAACGGTTGGGCAGTTTTTCTTTCCAAACACCCGACGAGAGCAGCACCAGCCCGGTGAGCGAACAAATAATAATGGTATCGATAAATGGTTCGAGCAGCGCCACCAGGCCTTCGGAAACCGGCTCGTGGGCGCGCGCAGCTGCGTGTGCAATGGGCGCCGAACCCTGGCCTGCTTCGTTTGAAAACAAACCTCGATTGACACCCCGGTTAAAGGCAAATGCAATACTTCCGCCCAAAAAACCACCAGCCGCCGCCGTTCCGGTAAATACATCGCCAATAATTGCCGCAAGTGAAGGAATAATATTCTGGTAATTGAAGAAAATAACCAGCATAGCCCCGGCAAAATAAATCAGAGCCATAATGGGGACCAAACGCGAGGTCACCATGGCAATGCGCTTTATTCCACCAAGAATTACCAGGGCGAGTAATATAGCCAAAACACCTCCGGTAAGCACATGATTTAGTCCAAACGTTTCGTAAAGTGAGTTGGAGATGCTGTTTATTTGTGGTAAATTTCCTGTTCCGAAGGATGAAAAAATGGTGGCTACTGCAAACAACGCACCCATCACAGTTCCTGTTTTTATTACTTTTTTGTTTTTCAGGCGAATATTCAGTCGTTTGCGCATGTAGTACATGGGACCGCCGGCTATGGAGCCGTCGGCAGCTTTTTCGCGGTATTTATGCGATAGGGTAACTTCCACAAATTTGGTGGTCATTCCCACAGCGGCAGTCATTAGCATCCAGAAAAGTGCTGCCGGTCCGCCCAAATGAATGGCCAGCGCCACCCCGGCAATGTTGCCAGTTCCCACGGTTCCCGAAAGCGCAGTGGTTAAAGCCTGAAAATGAGATGTGTCGCCTTCATCGCCCTTTTTATCGAATTTTCCCAGCACTATTCTGACCGAGTGCCTCATGTAGCGAAATTGTGGAAATTTGAGGTAAATCGTGAAAAAAAGTCCGGTGCCGAGCAATAAAAAAACGAACCATTGTGATCCGCCGATATGACTATCGATAACTGATAAAAAATTGTTTAATTCAATCATTTCAGGTTCATTTTTTTTAATTCCGGCTAAAAATAGCAATCTATTTCATAAATTAGCAACATAATTTTTAAAAGTAAACATCATGTTACCCAGATTTCTTTTAGCCGACAATTCATTGGAAACACCCGAAACAATTTTTGTGGTGCACACCGAAACGCCGCGTTTTATTATAGAAGCCGACATCGACGATTTTGAAAGTAACCAGCAAATCCATTGGATTGACGGTGAACCGGGCGATGAAGATTTGATTGCCCAACTGGTTGAGGAAGCCGAAGAATTTCTGGAAAAAGAATTTGAAAACGAGGAATTTCTGGACAGTGACGAAGAAGAGTAAACCATGGAAACCACAAGTCAGCCTAAAAAACTTTACCGTTCGCGCGACCGGATTCTGGGTGGCGTGTTAGCCGGATTTGCCGAGTACATTTATGCCGATAAAACGGTAGTGCGTCTGGTTTATGCCCTGGTTTCCATATTGTCTGCCGGCTTTCCGGGATTACTGGTTTACATCATTGCCTGGATTGTTATTCCTGAGAAGTCTTTGGAACATTAGTCCGGGATTTTTTCGATTTTTTTACCACCAGAAATGCGCCCGAAATCACCAGCGATGCACCCAACAGGGTGACCGGCGAAAACCGCTCGTGTGCTATCCAGTCCACACTGAGGTAGGTCAATATGCCCATCGTAATAAAGGTAATGATGGGATTCACAAATATAATGACACTCACTTTGCTGGCTTCGATAAACCGCAGAGCCTGAGCCAGACTGCTGTAGGCGATTAGCGTATTCAAACCAAGAAAAACCAGCAGCAGCCACCAGGTCCAGTGCAGTTGAAACACGGGCGCCAAATCGATTACCGGCAGGTAAATGAGGGAGGGAAACCCAAACAGAAACAGGTTCAGCATGGGCGCCGAATAGTTAACCACCAGTTTTTTCTGCATCACTGCGTAAAGCGTCCACGCAAGGGCTCCACTCAATGTAAACAACACCCCCACGTTATACTGGTCTTTTCCTTCGAAGAATGCCCGTAGCTGATCGTTGTAAAAGAAGGCAAAACCAAGCAGGGCAACAAAAAAACCAATCATTTGAAGCCGGGTCAGGCGTTCCTTAAAAATAACAAAACCTGAAAGGGCCAGCATCATGGGGCCAAACTGGATAAAAAGCTGTGCATTACTGGGTGTGGTGTAGTGAATTCCCAGCATAAAACCCAGGTAGTTCCACGAAAGGCCGATGGCTGCAATTATGAGTAACAGCGGAGGTTTTACCAGTATTTTTAAAGACCGCGGATTGCGGTACAACTGCCAGCCCAGTAAAAAGGTGAATGCCACAAAAAACCGGAACCAGACAATGGTTTTCGGATCGACTTCGCGCGCAGCAATCTTCAGCGCAATGGCCAGAAATCCCCAGAAAAAAGCGGTTACTGCCGCATAGATGACTCCTTTTGTTTGAT
>CAZXHP010000195.1:4764-6555 GCA_964639655.1 uncultured Mariniphaga sp. | reverse complement strand
CTTAATATTCAAACCTGTCTTTGTACGCCCACAAACCAATTGCCGGGTTCGAAATATAAAAAATTTCTTCACCATCAGGCACCGTATTAAAGCCGTCTTTCAGTTTTGCCGGATCGTATTTCGCTGTAATTTCATCAATATCGGCATAAATAAATCCCACGCTTTCAATTTCCTGACGGGAAAGGTTTTTTTCGCCTTTTCCCGGACAGTAGGTGATGCTGAACCTGCCTTCTGATGAACCATGAATAAGGTGTGCTGCGGCCCCCAAATTGGAACGCAGGTCTTCATTTTCTTCCACCATTTTTAATGTGTGGGGTGTTCCGAAGTAGCCGTATTTTCTGATGAGTTTGTCGATTTGCTTATCCTCGCCGAATTCGACCAACGCCGGAGCCAGAACAATGAGTTCACCACCGTCGGCAAGTGCCATGCGGGTGCGGTACACACTTTTGTTGCCCAGCCAGGTGCTTTTAAATTCGGTGGGGTCGAGCCATACCACTACTTTTTTCAGCGGTTGTTTCACCATTTCGAAATTCACCTGCAACGACAGTTTGGCGGCCTTGTCGAACACACTGAAATCGTCGCCGATAAACAGACCGTACGTTTGCAGTTTGCCTTCCTTGTTCAGCCCCACAACGGTTTGCACATAAACAATGGGCAAGTGCGTTGCAAAATGTTCCGATGCGTAATTGAAAATTTTCCGGACCGGGGTGTCGGCCCTGCCCATCATTTTTTCCATTCCGTAAGCCGCGCCGATAAAGTGGCTTTTGTTGATGCCCTCCGAACCACCCGTTCCTACAAAAATGTTTTTGTTGTAGTTGGCCATTCCCACTACTTCGTGCGGTACCACCTGCCCGATGGATAAAATAAGGTCGAAATCACCCTCTTCAAGCAGTTTATTCACCTGTACCGGCCAGGAATAATCCACCGCGCCACCGGAAACTTCCTTCACAAATTCTGCCGGAACTGTACCCAGCGTAATCACATCGTTGCGCCAGTCGTGGTCGCGAAACAGGTTTCGTGGTGTTTTGCCAAACATGTGGCTGATTTGAACATCGGACATGGGCGTATGGGTTCCCAGTGCCGGCAAAATATCGGTGAGTTTTTCACCATAATATTGCCAGGCAAATTCGGTGAGTTCACCCGAACGTGAAGGCAGGCGGGTGTAATCCGGCGGCACTGCCAGTACTTTTTTCTTTTTACCCATTTTGTCCAGCGCTTCAAACAATCCCTGTTTCAGGTCGTCTGCTGAAAGGCTGGTATTTTTTGAGCCTTTTTCGTAGTAAATCATGTTTTTACAGCTAAATGTCTAAAATTAAGGGCTAAAGCCCGGTGTTAAAATTCTTTTGTAAATCCCAGACTGAAGTCCGGGGTTAATTTTTCTCTCCCCCTCGGGGGAGTTGGTGGGGGCTTCTATCGTTTCACTCTCGCATTTCCTTTCCAGATGCTCCAAACCATTTCTTCGTCGGCGGGTTGGGCATAGTCGGTGAGAAATGTAGTGGCCATGGCGCCGGTAGCCCAGCCAAACTGCGGCCATTTTTCCGGTTCCCAGCCTTTAAGGATTCCGTAAAGCATTCCGCCCACGAAACCGTCGCCGCCGCCAATGCGGTCGAGCACCACAATCGGACGCGGTTCGATTACCTGCCAGTTTTCACCTTCCAGCATGATGGCGCCCCAAAGATGTTCGTTTACACTAACTACCTCGCGCAGGGTTGTGGCAAAAACCGAAGCATTCGGAAAGGTTTCTTTCACGCGTTTTATTAGTCCTTTAAAACCGTCGATTTTGGCTTTAAT
>CAZXHP010000195.1:0-4664 GCA_964639655.1 uncultured Mariniphaga sp. | reverse complement strand
TACGAAGAGATGCTGGCCACATTGGTTTCGGCACTGGTGGCATACATGGTAAATTTGTCGCTGGCATGAACCGGCTGACCGTTATCGGGTATAATCCGGATTCCCATACTTGTGGGAACCAGCATAGCGTATTTGGCGTCTTTTTTTAATTCTAAACTCATAATATTTCAGTTTTTAATATTTATCTGTATCGTTTACGTTCACGGTATCGGTTTTTAAAGAAGGGAATGCGTGTTCATTCCCTCTCTGTTTTATCAAACTCCCCTTGTGGGGTGCGGCTTAATATCTGTAAGTTCTTCAATTTTTACCGGACGTTGTTCTTCTATGGATTTGCGCGCAGCGATTCCAATGAGGCACGACATGGCACCATCGCGGGTGCCGGCGGAATGTTTATAAGGATCGGCCATATTCGGATCGCGGAAAATTTTATCCTGCAAACGCGAGTCGCCGCCACCATGTCCACCACGGGCCGCTTCTACCCTCAGAATCTCATAATCCCGGTCGAAGTTTTTCATCATAAAAATTTCATCGTAGCGTGTGGCGTCTTGTCCGCTTTGATTCATTTCGGCAGCGTGGAGCTGTGCCTGGTTAATTTTCTCCTGCCTGCGCCACGGAATGTCTTCCCACGATTCAATGCGGCCGTCTCGTCCGTTAAAAGCAATGCGCCAGCCTTCGTAAGGCGAATAGGTTGTAAGTGAATAATTTACAATTACATTATTGGCATATTTAATTTGCGCCGACATTTTATCGTAAATGTCGATTTCTTCGCGCCACAAGCAATTGTCGCGAATGTACCCGTCGTATTTTTCATTTTTCACATACAAATCCATGTCGTGCTGGCTTTTGGTAATGTCCCAGAAATAGTCACATTTGTCGGTGTAAGCGCAATTGCGGCAGTTGGCGCCTCTGAACTTGTTGTTTTTGCCGTAGTGTTCCAGCGCACCGTAAGCGGTTACTTCCACCGGGTCGGAATCGATGAACCAGTTTAGCAAATCGAAATGGTGCGTAGCTTTATGCACCCAAAGTGTACCCCCTTTGTCGCGTTCGCCATGCCAGCGTCTGAAGTAGGAGGCGCCGTGGTAAACATTTAAATACCAGTGAAAATCAACCGAAGTGATTTCGCCGTAAGGTTTTTTTGCCAGCTGTTCCTTGATGGCTGTAAACAGTGTTCCGTAGCGGTAATTAAAGCCCACTGTACATTTTTTGCCGGTGCGTTTTTCAGCATCCAAAATGGCCTGACATTTCACTTCGTCGGTGGTCATGGGTTTTTCGGTTAAAACATCAGCCCCCAATTCCATGCCTCTGATGATGAACTCATGATGGTTGGAATCCATCGTGGTGACAATAACCATTTCAGGTTTGGTTTCATTCATCATTTTGTCGAAATCGGTGAAAACCGGGCAATTTACACCCATGTGTGTTTTTGCCAGTTCGAGTCTTCCCGGATTGTGGTCGCACAAGCCGACAAATTCCACAATGTCGCTGTAATTATCTACCACACGTTTTCCCCAGAATCCGATTCCCCTGACTCCTGTGCCTACCATGGCAATTTTCATTTTCCTCTGGCTGCCCACAGCCGCCCCAACCGGGCTTGAAAGCAACGATGCTCCGGCGGCTGCGCCTGCTGTTGTTGTTAAAAAGTCTCTTCGTTTCATTGTATATCAGTTTAAAGTTTCGAGTTTCAGGTTTCGAGTTATGTACGCTTAAATCAGTTTGAACTTTTCTGATTTCCCCTCCTTTGGAGGGGTTAGGGGAGGCTTCTCTACACTCCTCCATAAGCGCTGTAGCCGCCGTCAACCGGAATTACAATGCCTGTAATAAAGTTTGAAATGTCGGAGAGCAGGAAAAGCGTGGCGCCCTGTAAATCTTCGGGTTCGCCAAATTTGCCCATGGGAGTGTTGTCCACAATTTTTTGCCCGCGGGGGGAATAATTGCCGGTTTTTTCGTCCATCACCAGGAAACGGTTTTGGTGGGTAATAAAAAAACCAGGTGCTATGGCATTCACCCTGATTCCGACTTTTGCCAGATGAACCGAAAGCCATTCGGTGAAATTGTTGATGGAAGCCTTGGCTGCCGAATAGGCAGGAATTTTAGTAAGCGGTTTGTAGGAATTCATGGACGAAATATTCAGCACAACGCCTTTTTTTCTTTTCAGCATATCCTGCGTGAAAACCATGGTAGGAAGTACCGTTCCCTTAAAGTTTAATGCGAAAACCTTGTCGAAACCTTCCATTTGCAACCCGTAAAATGTGTCGGCCAGGTTATCGAGGTTGTCTTCCTGCATTTGTTCCACTTTTGTTGTAGCCTGCGGACTGTTGCCACCGGCGCCATTAACCAGAATGTCTATTTCTCCCAGTTTCTGATTGATTTCGGCTTTGGCCTGCTCCAGTGATTCCTTGTCGAGTACGTTTGCTGCCACGCCAATTACCTGAGTGCCGGTTTCACCTGCAATTTCCCCGGCTACTTTATCGGCCACTTCTTTATTAATGTCGGCAATTGCCACCTTTATGCCAACCGATGCCATAGCTTTTACCATGGCACTGCCGAGCACCCCGGCGCCGCCGGTAATTACACATACTTTCCCATTTAAATCTTCGAACGACATTGGTTTCATCATATTTCTTTTTTAAATTCTTTGTAATAATCTACGTTTTCTTTGGTTACGATGTCGATGGAGGTATAGTTTTCTTTGGCGGTCACTCTTTTTTGCACCACGTACCTGAAAATTTTATTGATGGCATTGTAGCCCTGCTCTTCAGGACGCTGGCAAATTAGAAAATGTACGATGTCTTTTTTCAGGTATGCGACGTTTTCCTTTAACAAGTCGTGACCTATCACTTTTAAATTGAAAAGGTTATATTTTTCAATGAGCCGCCCGACATTAAAAACTTTAGAGTTGGTCACAAAAACACCTTTTATATTTTTTTCGTGAATGATTTTCACTGTCCGCTCCATCCATTTTTCGTCAGACGTATCCGGCACTTCGGTAGTAAAAAGCTGGTGAATGTCTCGCTTGTTTTTTGAATACCAGTCGTAAAATCCTTTTTCGCGCTGTACCAGATGGTTTTGGTTGTCCATTTCTTTGGCGAAATGAATAACCAGCACGTTCCCCTCGGGAAGGATCAAATCGAGCAGTTTCCCTGAAACCAGGCCGCTCTGATAGGAATTCTGACCGATGTAACCCAGTTGGCCGGTATTTTTTATTTCCGAATCGATAAATACGAACGGGATGTTCAGCTCCTTCAATTTTTGGATAAATGCATTCGATTCTTTTTTGTAGAACGGCGCAAATACAACGCCGTCGGGTTTTAGTTCCAGAACTTTATGCGCACTTTCAATAAAACTATCGGGGTCGGTTTGACTGAAAGTAAACGGTTGCACCTGTATTCCATACTGACGAAGTTCTGCAACCCGTTTTTTCACCCCGATTACCGGCCGGGTCCAGTAGCCGTCGGGCGAGGGAGGCTCGGGAAAAAGCGTGGCAAACAGCGCCGACTTTTTGGAAGCGAGCGTACTGGCGAGGATGTTTGGCTGATAGTCCAACTCTTTTACAATTTGTAAAATTTTCTTTTTGGTTGCTTCAGCTACCTCGCCTCTGTTGTGTAAAACCCGATCGACCGTTCCAATAGAAACCCGGGCTTTTTCGGCAATATCTTTTATCCGTATTTGTCTATTTGTTTCTATAATGTTCTAAATTTTAACAAGTTAATGATTTATTTTAATGTATTGAAATACAAAGCTAAAGAAATTTTTCAAATTTTCGTGTTCGTACACGGAAATTTTTAGGGGAACTGGTTTCGAATATTTTTTTGCGTCTTTTTTATTCCGGTTTTATATCGAGCAATTCCGGTTTTTTTGCCAGTCTCCGAATATACCTGAACAGTTTTCCTCCGTGCGATCCGTCAACAACCCGGTGGTCGAGTGTGGCCGAAAGATTTAAAATTTTACGAATAACAATTTCATCGTTAACAACTACCGGTTTTTTATACACTTTACCAATAATAAGTACGATGGATACATTGGAAGAGGGCAGGAGTGCCCCGTAACCGCTGTCGAGGCCAAGCGTGCCGATGTTTGAAATGACGTAGGAACCAAAGCTGTCGGAGGAAAGATTTACTCCCGGCAACGAAATTCCCCAGTCGATTGTTACCAATTTATACAGATTAAAAAGCCAGGTACGGAAAGGCCACGGAATGGATGAAAGCATGTGTTTCGATTGCATGGCGCTGTTTTCGTTTCCCGCCCGCGAATTTTTAATTTTTTCAGCAATAAGATCTGAAAGTTCCGCAACATTAAGCTGATCTACATTAGGAATTTTAACCGAGCCCATTTCATCGCCTTTTAAAAGTACGCTCACCATGGCATCTATGTTTTCGCGCTGAACCACTTTCCCGCGTCTGATGTAGGCGTTCAGTTCCGGGACTTCTTCACGAAAAGCCCGGCCAATAATAAGCGTCATTAAATGGGTAAGTGTGGTTTTTACCCCTTCCTTACGTTTTTTGGCCACGAAGTTTTCCATTTCGGTGACATCGATTTCCACCGATCCGTAAATTTTGGAATCGCGCGGTTTTCGGTAAATGGATGAAGCGACTTTACGCCAGTTGGTATTTAAATCCATTGAAGAATTTGCCATGATTTTTAATTCAGTTCAGTTTTGCTTTTTG
>CAZXHP010000194.1:0-6560 GCA_964639655.1 uncultured Mariniphaga sp. | reverse complement strand
GATGCAAACAAATACATCCCTGCCCGATTACAGAGCAGGGATGTTTGAGTTCAGTATATCTTTATTTTAGTGCCCGGCATGCGAACCACCTCCATGTTCCAACACATCGTGAATGGCTTCAAGTGTGTGGGTGTAATCCACATAAGCTTCCACAAAGGTTCTTCCGGTTTCAACCGATTCGTTTTTCTTTTGGCTCAATTCAGCAGCTTTATGGTATTTTTCCAAAATAACACTTCCAATGTGTTGGTTCAGTTTATCTGTCAAATCGTCGATATTTCCCGATGACAGCGCATGGTCGCTCATTTGGATAATTTGTTTTGTTGTCCCGGGCGCTTTCAGTCCGGTGTAGGGAGCGCCTTCGGTTTCGCGGTGAAGCCTCACCAGCGTTTCAAAAAAGTACTTTTCAACTACCTGGTAAATCTCCCGGTCGCCGTTTTTCAGGGCAACCGTTTTGTTGAAAAGTGAAATCACTTTCTTTTCCTGTTTTTTGGAAATCCACTTCAATACCGGTTCCGGATTGTTGGTTTCCAGCGCTTTTCGGGCATCGATAATCACAGGTCCGTCGTACGAATCGCAATGCGCAGATGCCGGTTTTGAAACAATTACAGTCAAAACTGCCAATAAAGCGACAAAAAAGAAATGACTTACTTTAAATGTCCGGTTGAAAAGGTTAACCTTTCCCTGTTGTCTTTTTTTCTCCGTTCTCATTTTTTAAAATTTTTGTGATGAATAATCTTATTTTTCTCACCACAAACATAGAATGAACCGGAAGGGTGTGCGACCTACTTTATAAAACGGTACTACTTTTTCGGAAAAAAGATCTGTTTTTGTGGAATCAGATGGCAAATTTAGCCGGAGTGCTGTTTTTTAAACTGCGTGGGTGTTTGGCCGGTGCTATTTTTAAATACCCGGTTAAACGCCGATTTGGAATTGAACCCTGCCTCGAAGGCTATTCCCAAAACCGAATATTTATGGTAGTTGGGGTCCATAATTTTGGATTTCACTTCTTCAATCCGGTAGCGATTGATAAAATCAAAAAAATTCTGACCGATATTTTTATTAATCACCTGCGACAAATAATGCGACGGAATATTCAGTTCGCCGGCCAGTTGCGGCAGGTTTAAATCGGGATCCAGGTAAGGCTTTTTTTCAGTCATGTAAATTTTCAATTTTTCGGCATACTTTTCGGCATCGGTCTCCTTCAGGGTTGAACCTGCATATTTTTCACCCGAATTGTTCCCGGTTACAAACTGATTTTTTTCAAAACCTGAAAAAATCTCTTTCTGCTTCAACCCAAAATAGCCAATGAGAATAATAAAAACCGACAAAGACAGCGAAAGTCCGTTGGTGCAAAAATTCCAGGAAAAAAGATGAAAAATATGGTGTATCGCTGCGGCTGCCATTAAAATGGTCCAAACTGCACCAAATGTGTAAACCAGATTTCGTAACCAGCCCAGGTCGATATTTTCTACCGAGGAAAAATTGTTAAATATATTAATGTCCAGCTTTTTGAACAAAGCCAGGGAAAGTCCGAAATAAACCGGCCCGGATAAGGCCGTCAGCAGGAGAAAAAAATTGAACAGGGCGGATGAACCGTGCTCTCCTTCCAAATGGTCAAGCCTGATTTTTGGCGCTGTTTCAGGAAAAAAAGAAACACCGGCTAAAAAAAGATTAAACAGCACAAAAGGGATAAAGTGTAAATAATCAGCTGGTTGAATCCGGTACGACTGAATAATTAACGCCCGGATATACACATAAAGAAACGGGCCGTGCAGGAGTAACAGGGAGATGAATGCGGCGGATAACACCGGATAATTTGTAAATAACTGCGGTGCAGACAAACCATACGTGCCGGTGTAAAAACCCAAATACAACAACCAGCAAATCAGAATTTTATCATGAAGGGCTTTGCCCTTTTTCTGAATCAGCAAGGCCGTAAAAAACAAGGCGTTAAAAGACGCAATTAAAAAAATATACTTCACTTTCCTGCCGGTTTTAGTCTGTCTTCCGGAAAGGAAAAGCCGGTCCGTCCCGGCTTTTCCCATTCACTGGTTATTCAAATTTAATCACTTCAACCGGGCAATTTTCGGCTGCCTCCTGAATTCCATCTTCGTAATCGGAATAATTGACCCCTTCTATCACCGTTGCCTCGTCTTCCATTCTAAACACTTCGGGACAAATCTCTTCACATAGTCCGCAGGCTGTGCAACCTTCTTCAATCCACACTTTTGTAATAGCCATAATTGTTAATTTTTATGAATTTGAAATTAAAAGTTTAACCGATTGTATCAGTCTGGCGCCCTCTTTTTCGAGATTGAAGGCAAAACCGGAAAACTGCCATTTTTTTACAAAAAGCCGCAGGGCGCCCATAATAAAAATCACAAGGTGTTCGGCGCTGATATCGTTTCTGATTTCATTATTCTGCTGGCCTTCCTTTAACATGGCGAGCAACGTTTGATTATTAAGCTCGATGACTTCCGAAATTTTGCCAATCAGTTTTTCTTCGTTTCGGAACAGTTCTTCGGAAAAAACCACCGACGCCAGCGAGGGCATATCGGCAAACGATTTAAAATGTTTTTCGAAAAGCCGTTCAATCTTTTGTACTGTCGGTTCTTCAGAATTCAATTCAGCCTGAAATATTCCGCTGGTGTTTTTTTTCAGCAAATCAAGAAGTGCGACCAAAATCTGTATTTTATTCTCGAAATGCCGGTAAATAGCCGGTTCGGTAATACCCAGCTTTTTCGACAGATTTTTAATGGTTAATCCCTGGATGCCTTTTTCATTGATGAGCTCCAGAGCTGTTTCAATGATTTCCTGTTGTCGTTCTGTATGCATACTTTCACTTTTTCATTTTCCAAAATTAGTTCATAAATACTAACTTCCAACAATTTTAAACTATTTCAGACCATTTACCGAAAAATTTCAGTTTTTTCCTTTTTGTTTTTTTGTAACTGTTTTCAGGCAAACTTCAAAAATCAACATAAAAAGACATCGATATCTTTTTATACAAAAAATTTTATATCTTTGCCCTGAATTCAACTGTTGAAACTGGAAAACAAAATAAAGAATTATGCTGGCAAAAACAACAAAATATTCAATCAGGTCCCTGGTGTACATTTATATTCAAAATGTAAAAGGGGGAAGGCCGGGATTTAAGGAAATTGCCAAAAATATCGATTCGCCGGAAGAGTTTACCGGCAAAGTTCTGCAGATTTTATCCCGCTCAGGCCTGGTATCGTCCTTAAAAGGAAGGGGTGGCGGATTTTTCTTCGATAATCCGGGAAAGCCTTTAACCCTGTTCGATGTGATTAAGGTTACAGAAGGAGAAGAATTCTTTTATAAATGCGGATTTGGATTAAAATCGTGCGATGCCGGCAACCCGTGTCCGATGCATGATGAATACGCAAAGGTCAGGAATTCATTGTACAACCTGATGAACAACATGACTATACAGTCACTGGCTTCCAAAATCAGTCAAAACAAAGCGGTATTAAACAGATTGGAAATCGTATAAAATTTAAAAAAATGAAACAGAAAAAAATAATTTATGCGCTGTCACTTCTCATTCTGACAAGTGTATTAATTTCCTGCAACCCTTCGCCTAAAAGTTCCAAAGAATCTGTATTTACAGAGGCTCCCCGCCTGGATGCCGATAACCTGAAACACATTAAACAGGAAATGGTTTCTCCGCCGGCATTGCCACAACATGACCAGGTGGCAGAAGGCGATCCTGTTGTTGCAGAGGTAACACTTTTTGTCGAGGAAAAAGAGCTGGAAATTGCTCCCGGCGTAAAAACATGGGCACTGACGTTCAACGGCACCGTACCGGGGCCCATGATTGTAGTGCATCAAAACGATTATGTGCAGCTAACGCTGGTAAACGATGCAACAAACACGATGGTGCACAACATCGATTTTCATGCGGCAACAGGTGGAATGGGCGGCGGAGATTTAAGCAATGTAGCTCCGGGGCAGCAGGCCACATTCAGGTTTAAAGCCACAAAACCGGGTGTTTTTGTTTACCATTGCGCGCCCGGCGGCATTATGGTACCGTTGCATGTTGTTTCGGGGATGAACGGCGCTATCATGGTACTTCCGCGCGACGGACTGAAAGATGAAACAGGAAACACGGTACATTACGATAAAGCCTTCTACATTGCCGAGCAGGATTATTATATCCCGAAAGACAAAAACGGAGATTACAAGGAATATGCTTCGCCCACCGCAGGGTTTCCGGATCTTATCGAATCGATGAAAACCCTCACGCCTACCCACCTGGTTTTTAACGGAACGGCCAATGCCTTGACAGGGAAAAACGCACTCCAGGCCAATGTCGGTGAAAAAGTGCTGTTTATCACCTCGCAGGCCAACCGGGACACCCGGATTCACCTTGTAGGAGGCCACGCTGATCTGGTATGGTTAGGCGGTTCGTTCAACGATGTTCCGGCAACAAATTATGAATCGTGGTCGATTGTTGGCGGCTCGGCGGTTGCAGCGCTGTACCAGTTTCGCCAGCCCGGAATGTACACTTACCTGAACCATAACCTGATTGAGGCATTTGCTTTTGGTGCAGCCGCCCAAATCAATGTCGAAGGTGACTGGAACGACGACCTGATGAAACAAATTAAAAATCCCGAACCTGTGATCAGGAATCAAGAGTAAGCCGCTCATCCCATTCTCTCCCCTGTGTTTTTTTAGCTTACTTCCAGTTTGCTGATTTTTACTTCCCATACATCGGGGCCTTCCTGAAGATACTCCCAGCCAAATTCTTCGCCCTTTTCCGCTGTAAACTGATAATAAAGCGGTTTCGGGTCGTGGTCGTTATGAAGAATAAATGATTCGCCAACTGTCAGATTTTCATATTTTTGAAAAATAGTGGGGTGTTTGAATCGCGGTTCAATTTTCGTTACATCTAACTTTTCCATAATTTAAAATTTAATAATTTACCTTTCATCGTGCGGCAAATATAAAAAATAATCCTATAAAAAGATATCGATATCTTTTTATAAATTTTAATATCTGCAAAAAATTTACAAATCATCCTTCCGACAACACTTCTTTAAGTATTACGGTATGGTTTATTTCAGGGCTCTTTGCGGCATACAACAAGCTAACGGACTGGTTCTTTGCTTGCTGTCTAAGTTCGTTCAACTGTTCTTTTCTATCTGCCAATTCCAGCCGGTATTTCAAGGCAAATTCCTGAAAATGCTCCTCTTTGTGGTCAAACCATTTTCTCAAATCGGGAGACGGAGCAATTTCCTTATTCCACTCATCAAGTTGTGCGGTTTTTCGGGAAACACCGCGCGGCCAAAGCCGATCGACCAGAACACGGTAACCGTCGTCGTCCGAGGGAGTATCGTAAATTCGTTTGATTTTAAATTCTCCCATTTCCCAAATTTTTAAGGGTTATAACTTCCGGGAACCTTGCGAGAACTGACAGCCAGCCGGTTCCATCCGTTTATGGCTACCACGGCCATGGTCAAAGCAATCATTTCCTTTTCACTAAAATATTCACGGGTTGCTTTGTACAATGCATCCGGAACATCATTTTCTGACAGCAATGTCAGGGCTTCAGTCCATGCCAGCGCTGCACGTTCCCGCTCGGTATAAAAAGGTGTTTCACGCCAAGCACTTAACGCATATATCCGTTGTTCTGTTTCCCCGTCCTTTCTTGCGTCCTTGGTATGCATATCGATGCAGTAAGCGCATCCGTTTATTTGAGATGCCCTGATTTTCACCAGCTCGTAAAGCGGGCGTTCGAGCCCCGAGCTCCGCACATATTTTTCGAGTTCATACATTCCTTTTAATGCTCCCGGGGCAATTTCCGCATAATTTAATCTTTCCTTCATAACCTGTCAATTCAAATTCGTTTTACAGTTATTTTTCCATCTCATCTATGGCAATGACTGAATGGGCATAGGCGGCTCCGGCACGCATTTCCGACGCTACCCAAATGGCTTCCATAATTTCTTCCCTGGTCGCCCCTTTTCTCAGTGCAGATTTAGTATGCGACCGGATGCAATACGGGCATTGTGTTACGTGGGCCACGGCCACTGCAATCAGTTGTTTGGTCTTTTCAGACAGCGCACCCTCCTTTAAAACCGTTTTGCTGAAATTGTTCCAGGACTGCATAATCTCAGGAGCCAAAGACGCTCTTTGTTCAGCAAGTTCGCGAGTAACTGTCGGATATAAATTTTTGTTTTCCATCGCTTGAATTATTTTCCGGTTTATATATTCAGTTTTCAAATGTTTGTAATATCAACAACAAAGATAACTATTCTCAATAAAAAGACCTGTTTATCTTTTTAGAATTGATTAATAAATCCTGTTTTTTAAAAATTGTTACTATCAAATGAGGCCGAACATTTTGAAACAGCTAAAAAAGTACAGCTTATTTACGAAAAAACCAATCAATACACTCCACCTGAAGACGCCGGCTCCGATTTCAAAATTTTATACACCAAACTCGATGAATTTGAACGGGATTTGAAGGAACACATTCACCTTGAAAATAATGTGCTGTTTCCAAAAGCAATGAAATTGGAAAGTGAGATATGGAG
>CAZXHP010000193.1:0-6585 GCA_964639655.1 uncultured Mariniphaga sp. | reverse complement strand
TTCATATCTCTGTTTCAAGTAATTTAAGTCAAAATTTTTTTTTCATGCAAATTTCAAAAAAAATTTTGGAATTAAGAATTTAATAATATATTTGCATCGTATTATGTAGTACATAATGCAAATATAGGAATAAATTCAATAAAAAAGTAGCTTATGAAAGATTTGATGCAAAAAATGCTGAAATTTCGCTGGGTGGTAATACTTATGCTGCTTAGCGGACAAGTGTTTGCCCAAAAAGACATTACCGGCAAGGTGACTGATGCCAATACCGGAGAACCTCTTCCCGGGGTTTCCATAGTAATATCGGGTACAACAATGGGCACAATTTCCGATTTTGATGGTAACTTCAGTATTACAGTTCCGGATGAAAGCAATCAACTGGAATTTTCAATGATTGGGTACTCGAGAAGAGTGGTAACTCTGGACGGATCTACTGTTTTAGATGTAACACTTCAGGAAAGTACTACTGCACTCGAAGAAATTGTAGTAACGGGTTACAGCACCCAGTCACGTGCCGAAATGACTACATCTATTTCGAAATTAGACACTAAAAACCTGGAAAGCGTTCCGCGTTCAAATGCTGCCACGGCTTTACAGGGAACCATAGCCGGTTTAAAAGTAACCCAGACCACCGGTCAGCCGGGTTCTACGCCCAGCATGGTGGTTCGCGGGGGTACCAGTTTCTCGGGAACAGGTAGTCCGCTTATACTGATTGATGGTGTGCCAGGTTCATTTTATGCACTGAACGCCGACGATATTGAATCGATGGAAGTGCTGAAAGACGCTGCATCTACTGCTATTTACGGTGCCAGAGCTGCCAACGGCGTAATTTTGGTTACTACCAAAAAAGGAAAGGCAGGTACTTCAAATGTAAGCCTCAGGGCCAAATTTATCAGTAACCAGCGGCGCAAAGACCCAATGGAATATCTGGGTGCCGGAGATTATGTACATTTTAACCGGCTTGCAGTAAAACATGCGCAGGACGTAATGGGGTATGCCTGGCTGAACCAGTTTTTGACCGGGGCAAACGCGGCCGGCACAGGAAACAATACCACCAATTCGCTATATACTACAATGGTATTGTCGGACGATAACCGCTATTTACTCGACTACGAGGGTTGGCAAACCATGGAAGATCCTGTTAATCCTGGAACCATGCTCATTTTTCAGGAAAACAAAATGAACGAACTGTTCTACCAGGAAAGTTACGCCATGGATTACACCCTGTCTTTCGATGGTGGAAACGACAGAGGTACCTATTACCTTGGTCTCGGTTTTCTGGATGACAAAGGATTGGTTTTTGGTTCCGATTTCGACCGCTACTCCGGAACATTTAATGCATCCTACAAATTATCAGATGCTTTGAAAGTTTCTTCCAATATTATTTATGCACACTCGAGCCAGGCGTTGCCGTTCGATACCGATTATAACCTGTTCCAGCGGACGGCAGGTTTGGCGCCTACTTCGCGCATTTATTACAATAATCCCGACGGAAGTTTGTCCAACGATTACCATCCCGGGACATACGTTGGTTTTGGAAACCCTCTTTATTACCAGGATAAATTTGTTCGTTCGAATCTGGAACAACGACTTACAGGCTCCGTTCAGTTCGATTATACTTTTTTGAATAATTTCACACTTACTGCACGCGGAAGCCACTTTACCATTAACAATTCAAACGAATCGTTTAATAAAGCATATCTGAATTCGGGAAGTCTGAATACCGAAAGGCGCGCTGCAGCGTCGCATGCCCGCACGCTTCGCGATCAGGTTACAGCCATGTTGAACTACCGCAATTCGTTTGCCGGGAATCATAATGTAACTGCTTTGGTAGGAACGGAATATTTCAGGGAAAAATATTTCGCTTTTAGCGCTGCAACCCGGCTTTCACCTACTGATTTGATTTACACCATGAATGTGGGTTCGGAAGCTGCCGGTGTTCCCACTTCTTCGAGAACCGGTTACGAGATTGCTTCGCTGTTTGGCCAGGCCAATTACGACTTCGATTACAAATACCTTTTTGGTTTCACCTTCCGATACGATGGAACTTCGCGGTTAGGAAACAATAAATACGGATTCTTCCCCGGTGTTTCTGCCGGATGGAATGTTCACAACGAAGATTTTTTCCAGCGATCGAAAGTGAACGATATCGTAAGCAAATTGAAACCGAGGGTAAGTTATGGTGTAAACGGAAATATCGACATTCTGAGCAACTTCGGTGTGTTCGGAAGCTACGGACAAACCGCTGTTTACGACACGCAAACCGGTTATGCCAACAACGGACTTCCGCTGCTCGATTTGAGGTGGGAACGTTCAACCACCCTGAATATGGGGCTGGATGTTGGTTTGTTCGGCAACCGTGTAAGCCTGATTTCCGATTTCTTTATTCGCGACGTTCAGGATAAACTGGCGGGTTTAACCCTGCCACTCTGGACAGGATTTTCATCCATTCAAACCAACAACGGAACCCTGCAAAACCGCGGTATTGAATTGGAGTTGGATGCCAACATAGTAAAAACATCCGATATAAACTGGAACCTCGGACTTACTTATTACAGTGTACGCAACTATGCCAAACAGCTTCCCGACAACGGCGTGGAGAAAAACAGACAGGGAGGTACCGAAATTTATGACCCGGCAACCGGCGGAACAAAATACGTTGGCGGTTTGCAGGAAGGCGAACGTGTTGGATACGATGTAATTACGGCCTATGTGTTCGACGGGGTTTATCAAACCCAGGCCGACATCGATGCCCACGCAGGCCGAATAGTGGAATTTGCTTACGATAAAGATACGCGATACCTCGGTGATGCCATCTGGAAAGACCTCAATGGTGACAATGTAATCAACTACCTCGACCGTGTGGTCATTGGCAGAAGAACTCCCGATTTTACCGGAGGTTTAACTTCAGATTTGAGTTACAAAAATTTCAACCTGTATGTAAAAACCGATTTCACCCTTGGACACTATATTATTAATGGTCGTCGTGTGAAAGGAATTGCACAAACCCAGGGAAACCAGAATGGTCCGCTGGAAATCAGGGATACCTGGACTCCGGAAAATCCCACAGCTGAAATTCCCATATTTACTCTGGTTGACCGCCAGAACAACCACCTGGCTGCTGGCTACGACCAGGGTTCGATGGACCATAGCAGCTCAAGAATGTGGGAAAAAGGCGACTATATGGCCTTGCGTGAGGTTACCCTCAGTTACAACCTCGACGGCAAAGTAATAAACAACCTGGTAAAAAACATGAGGTTCTACCTTTCAGGCTCTAACCTGGCTTACTTTAACGGATTTTCGGGAAGCTCGCCGGAAGAATCTCCTGACGGCATTGATTACGGAAGATTCCCGCTCCCGCGAACATTAACTTTAGGTGTAAACGTAAACTTTTAAAAATTGGGAATTATGAAGAAATACATCATATTATTAATAGCTGTTGCTTTTCTGGGTGCATGCGACCTCGATATGCAGCCTGAAAGTCAGTTGACCTACAACGGATTCTGGGATACCGAAGAAGCTGCGAAAGCTGCTCATACCGGAATTTACGCAAGTTACCGCAATTATGCCTATACGCTTTGGCAGATGGGTGAACTGCGCTCCGACATCTGGGGTGGAAATACCATCGAATCACCAAATGGAATCGATTTAATTGCCAACAACATAAGTACTTCCATCGTGCATTTTGGCAACTGGGCCAACTTTTACGGATTGTTGCACTACATCAACGATTTTATAAAAAGTGCACCCGATGTGCCATTCAGAAATGAGTCTGAAAAAAGTCACATGCTTGGTCAGGCTTACGGCATCAGGGCACAGGTTTATTACACCATGGTACGTGCATGGGGCGATGTGCCTGTCAGTACCGAACCCCTACTTGAAGTGGACCTGGAAAAACTGAAAAAACCGCGTTCACCCAAAGAGCAGGTGATGGAACTGATAAAATCAGATATTGCCAAATCGCTCGAATATTTTGGAAACGATAACAGTTTGTGGATGGGTAAAAATATTTATTGGTCCAAAGCTGCAACACTTTCGCTTAAAGGCGATGTTTATCTGTGGTCAGGTAAAGTACTGGGAGGTGGAAATGCCGATTTCAACGAAGCCAAATCTGCTCTTTCACAGGTATCGGGCTTCAGTCTTGTTCCATATGAAAACCTTTGGGGACAAGGCAACGAATTCAATAATGAGTTCATTTTTGCATTCGATTATCAGGAAGACCAGGCTGGTAACTTCTACTATCTCTTTACCGGCAGGGCAGTTGATTTTGCTGAACTTTACGATGACGAAGGCAATTCAATGGCTGACTTTGTAGTGAACGGTGCCAGCCGGTTTGGCCCGTCAGACAAAACATTGTTTGCCCTTGACGATGTGAACGATGCCCGCAGAAATTCATTCATTCGGTTGTATAACGATGGAGAAAATCATATTCCCTACCAGGCTGGAAGTGATAGCTACAAAGGAGCCCTGCTGAACAAATTTCTCGGAATTATTGGTGATGACGGAACCAGAAAAAGTTTCAACAACGTTCCATTATACCGGTATGCCGATGTATTGTTAATGCTGGCCGAAGTCAAAAATCACCTGGGAGAAAATCCTTCAACAGAAATCAATGCTGTTCGCGAACGCGCATACGGCGATAATTTTGCCGGAAATGAATTCACCAGCGGAAGCAAAGCTGAAAATACCCAGGCCATTCTGAATGAAAGAATGAAAGAATTTGTGGGAGAAGGAAAACGTTGGTGGGATTTGGTTCGCGCAGGCGATGGAATCGTTTTCAACGAAGTGGCAACACTCGACGCTTCAGAAGCACATAAAATTTACTACTCGATTTCACAATCGATGCTGGCCAACGATTCTGAACTGACACAAACTGCAGGTTATTAATCGAAGAACAGAGAAAAGGTTTTCGATTTTTCACAGGTTAGATTACAATGAATTGAAGGCTCAACCGGGCCTTCAATTCTGTTGTTTTTCGTTATATTCATCGCTCATAAAAGCAAATCGTAATGAACAGATTATTCGTTTTATTTTTTTTAACAACCGTTTTGTTTTCTTGCGGAAAAGAAGAAAAAGTACCTGAATTCAGTTCCAGTTCAATTCAACTCCAACGCGTTCCATTGTTTATTGGCCGCGATAACCCGGATGTGTTGCAGGTTAAAATTTCCGTCCCCGACACGGGGAAAACGTACCAGTTGACAACAACTGCATTTTATTTTGAGGAGAACAGCAGTTCTGGTATTTTGGAATCGGTAAGTATAAATCATTCAAAAAACGGCGAAGAGCAATTCGAACCAATTGCAGATAGTGGATTACAACTTCAGGCCACTAGTGTAAAAGTAGATGCAACAGCTGAAATCGGACCCGGAAGTCATACATTATCTTTTGGTTTTCGAGTAAAAGATGATGCAATTTTAACCGAAAGTTTTTCAGTAAAAAATATCGAACTTCAGTTTGACGATGGTTTTGTGTTGAACCTCGAAACCGGTTCTGAATTTGCCTACCGTCCTGCCAATGTGGTTCGCGCTGCCGGACAGGACAACTGCGATACTTACCGTATTCCGGGAATTGTTA
The DNA here is from genome assembly GCA_964639655.1 of uncultured Mariniphaga sp. Classification (GTDB taxonomy): domain Bacteria; phylum Bacteroidota; class Bacteroidia; order Bacteroidales; family Prolixibacteraceae; genus Mariniphaga. The sequence goes on along the minus strand of CAZXHP010000193.1, from coordinate 1,011 downwards.
CCACCGGTAAAGGAACGCTCATTGCCGTTTACGACAACCGTTACAACAACAGCAAAGATTTGCAGGAAGACATCGACGTGGGCATGAGTCGCAGCACCGATGGCGGACAAACCTGGGAACCCATGAAAGTGATAATGGACATGGGCGAATGGGGCGGAAACCCCGAACGGCTCAACGGCATTGGCGACCCCGCTGTTTTGTACGACCACACCACCGGAACCATTTGGGTAGCTGCATTATGGATTAGTGGCTTTTCCGAAACCGATATGCTTTGGTGGGCGTCGAAACCGGGCATGAAACCCACAGAAACCGGGCAGTTTGTGCTGGTAAAAAGTACCGACGACGGCCTCACATGGTCGGAACCCATCAATATCACCGAACAAATTAAGGACCCGGCATGGCAACTGTTTTTCCAGGGTCCGGGTGCAGGAATCACCTTAGACGACGGGACACTGGTTTTTCCGGCGCAGTTTAAAGCCGATATTGGCGAAAAAGCGCTCGACGGAGGACAGTACACCGCTCATTCCACCATTGTTTACAGTAAAGACGGCGGCGAAACGTGGCACGTTGGCACCGGCGCCAAGCCCAACACCACCGAAGCACAGGTAGTGCAACTGGCCGACGGCAGCCTGATGCTCAACATGCGCGACGATCGCAACCGCCGCGTAAAAGATGATACCAACGGACGGGCAGTGGCGGTTACAACCGATTTAGGCGAAACCTGGACAATCCATCCCTCATCCAATTCGGCATTGCCCGAACCCAACTGCATGGCCAGCATAATTGATACGTACGTTGAAACGGATGGTCAAAAACAACAGGTGCTGTTTTTTTCCAATCCGAATGACAAGGAAGCAAGAATAAATATGACCATCAAATCGAGTCTCGATGGCGGACACACATGGCCTGAAGCAAACCAGGTTTTGCTGAATGAAAATCAGGGTTTTGGTTACTCCTGCATGACCATGGTGGATGAAAATACTGTGGGCATTTTGTATGAAGGCGCCAAAG
>CAZXHP010000192.1:0-6706 GCA_964639655.1 uncultured Mariniphaga sp. | reverse complement strand
TTAGGGAATCGCATAATTAAAAATAAAACCTTCTAAGCCGTTGAATGATTTCATCAAGAGAATTTAAATTCTTATTCTCTTTAAGTTTTTTACTTTCTAAATCCTCAATAATATAACCATAATCGCCTTCATTGTAGAGCTCTAGATACATTCTTTCCGATCCATTGTAAAATATTAGACAGATTCCTCCTTCAACCGTTGTCGTTAGTTTGTCTGGATAAATTGAATAATATGCTAAAAAATATAAAATATTTTGCGCAAAGTCTATTACTAATTCATTTGGTAATTCAATTCCTTCTTCAATTAAGTATTGAGTTTCACCAATAATATTTGATTCTAATTTTTTATATAGTAAATCATATTGGTATTTTTGTTTTCTATTTAAAACACCATCATCAGTTAATTCATTTTCTTCAACTTCTTTTTCAAAATAAGAAGAAGAGTGACTAATTACTTTTTCAAAAGGTCTTGTCTTATTTGCACTACTTAAAAAATCTGTAAATCCCGCACGGTTAGATAGACTTTTATAATCTACATCATCTTCACTTATTTCCATATTTGACAAAAAGTAACCATCATCAATTGAGGAATTTTGAAACTCTATTTCTTCTTCACCTGATATGTATAAATCATACTTTTCACTCATTGCTGAACCCCCATTTTTGTTTAGCATTTTCTGTAATTATACTTCTAAATCTATTTAAAAGAATTTGATGAGCAGACTCATACCATGTATTCAAATTTTTACCATTAAGTGCTCCTCTACATGTGCTTTCCAAAACAAATATTTTTTCGTCATTATTTTTGGTCGCACTGGTTAAATTTATATTTAAAACACCATTTAAATCAGCAACAGGATACGCGAGTTCAACTTTTAAGTGCTTTAAATTATCGTTTTCTTGAATATTTAACAAACTAAAAATGTTTAGTGGATTAAATGTCTGTTTATCAAAATCGGACAAGAGAACATGGTCCAAATATGTAACTTCAACTTGATTAATTTTATCAATTATTTTACAAATCATGTCAACTTCATTTAAAACAAGTCTAAATTCTTTGTAAACTGTATCAAAATGTGGGTATTCCTCATTAAGGTCTGTCTTCTTCCAATTAAATAATAATCTATCCCCTTGTAATTGAATTAACTTTGAACCATTTTCATTAATAAAAAACTTACGAGAATTGAATCCAGGTAAAATTTTTGTTTCACTTGGAATGTCTAATTTTTCAATGATAGCTGGAAGAATATGATTTTCTTTAATTATTGGAAATTTATTCTTAATTAAATCATAGAATCTATAAATACATTCATTACTAATAATTCTACCATTAAATTGCGCTCCAATTACAACCTCCTTTATTGGTGCATTTGTAAATTTCATACTTTTTGATAATTTATTACAAATTTAGAAATATGTATAATAACACTACTAAAAACTATCTACATATTTATTAATATTCGTTAAAAAATTCAAATATGAAGATATATTTCTATAAGTCCCCCGCTGGCGCGAATTTCCAATCATGCCAAATTTTACCCCAACACTTTATACATTGACACAAATTGCAAAAAGCTACAACAATGGAGGAGCCAATTTGTCACCTCCAAATCTGACAAGATGGGCTTGCGACATCTTCCGTTTGCTTTTACAGAAACCGGAGTTGCCCAATTGTCGGGTGTTTTAAATAGTAAACAGGCCCCCGCTGGCGCGGATTTGCAATCCGTGTCAAATTTTCAAAGCAAGACACAAATTACAAATTTGCGCCGGCGGGAGTTCTTCATACTACTTTTATCCTAAAGGCACATCTTTTGCTACACCTTCAAATACGTCGCCAAAAACATTTTAGAAAAATTAACGTTATTAATAGCATAAAAATCAATTAACAAGGGAAAAATGAAGACAATAAATTTTTTTGCGATACTTTTAATAACTGCAATTCTCATTTCGTCGTGTAGTAAAGAAGAAGAAAGAGGAACACCGAAACAGATAACCAAAACGCATACTTTCAGCCTAAACTTAAAAGGCACATCAGGAGTTAAAGGGGAACTTCCTGCAGCTCAAATAAAATTAACTGATATTATTGGAGCTGACCCCGCAAAAAATTTGGAAGATGCAGAGATACAAAATGCGGAAGCCAGGCTGATAGTTTCCGGATTAAACCAACTCGAAGCACCCGAGGGGGAGGCAATAACTTTGAAAGATTTTACCGTTAAAGTTGGAACCCGTCCGGGTGTAAATCTGGGAACCTGCAGTACCGATCCACAGGGGCAAAACGAATTTCCTGCCGACATTCAGCAATCTACAAATACAGTGGGCACTATCGTTCAAAATATCTTCACCGATATTACTGCCGGCAGCAAAAGTTCATCCATAACTGTTTCATTTACACCGAATGTAAGCATCACTCCTGCCGACAATGTTCAGCTGGGAATTTCCATTGGAGGAACTTATCATTATGTCGTCTTTGATTAAATTCTGAATTGTAGGTATCTTTACTCAAAATCGAAAAGTTTAGCTATGAAATGCAATGTAGGTCCGGTTGATCGGTTATTGCGAATTATTATTGGTTTAATTATCGCCCTGGTTGGAGTTGTTTTCGACAGTTGGTGGGGATTGGTTGGACTGATTCCGCTCGCTACGGGATTGTTCAAATTTTGTCTGCTTTATGTCCCGTTTAAAATTTCTACTGCGCAAAAAGAAAAAGAATAGAGTTGCCGAAAAAATTCATTTCAAAAACAGAATACTTCTCATTCAGGGACAACGGCGGAGCCGGATGGGTTTTCGATAGTCAGTTTCATCAAAAATAACCATCGGTACAATATTATATCCAAATTGACGGTTTATTTGGAGATAGTGCGAATTTTGTATTTTCACAGCGAAAAAAAAAATTAGAATCATGCGAATTAAGAGGAACGTGCTGTTCGCGATAACCGCTGCTTTATTCTTTTTATGGGGATGCCGGCAAAAAACAAAAGATATTAATCTGATGATTACGAGGGAGATAAATAAAGGCTGGACTTTCAGGCAGGTTGGTGAAAGTCAGTGGATTCCGGCAACAGTTCCCGGTACCGTACATACCGATTTAATGGAAAACGGAGTAATTGACGACCCGTATTACCGGCTTAACGAACTTGATGTACAGTGGATTGACAAGGTGGACTGGGAATACAAGACTTCTTTTTTAGCAGATGGAAGTGTTTTAGGTCGCGATCGAATTCAGCTCGACTTTAAAGGGCTCGATACCTATGCCGATGTTTATTTGAACGGTGATCAGATTCTCGCTGCCGACAACATGTTTCGGGAGTGGAAGGCCGATGTAAAAGAGGTTTTAAACGAAGGTGAAAATGAGCTGCGTATTCTTTTTCGTTCTCCCATTGCCAAAGGTTTAGAAAAGTACGACGCCAGCGAATTTGTTTACCCCGGCGCCGAAAACGACCAGGCAGCACGGGGCGAGGTGGATGGTGCTAAACGCGTGAGCATTTACACCCGCAAAGCCGGTTACCACTATGGCTGGGACTGGGGCCCGCGACTGGTGACCAGCGGAATATGGAGGCCGGTTTGGCTAAAAGCCTGGGACATCGCCTGCATTGATAACCTTCAAATTATACAACATGAGGTTTCGGAAGAAAAAGCCTCATTTACTGCCGTTTTTGAGATTGAAGCAGAGAAAAACAGAAAAGCGAAGATTACTGTAAAAAACGATGAAAAAACACTGGCTTCCGCTTCGGTGCAACTGCAGGAAGGCATTCAAAAATATGAAGTCGATTTCGAAATTCAGAACCCGCAACTCTGGTGGACCAACGGCTTGGGAGAAGCATACCTTTATAATATTTCCGGAGAGTTGAAAACCGGGGAGCGCACTATTTCGGAAGATACCCGCATCGGAATCCGGACGCTGGAACTGGTGCGCGAAAAAGACGGGCATGGAACTTCGTTTTATTTCAAATTAAACGGGCACCCGGTGTTTATGAAGGGCGCCAACATCATTCCCAACGACATGTTTGTACCGCGGGTAACCAACGAAAACTACCGCACAATGATTGAAACCGCCAAAAATTCGAATATGAATATGCTGCGTGTGTGGGGCGGCGGTGTTTACGAAGAAGATATTTTTTACGACCTGTGCGATGAAAACGGAATTCTGGTTTGGCAGGATTTTATGTTTGCCTGCGCCATGTTTCCCAACGACAAACCATTTCTGGAAAACATCCGGCAGGAGGCTATCGACAATGTAAAACGGCTGCGCAATCATCCGAGCATTGCGCTGTGGTGTGGGAACAACGAAATTCTTACTGCCTGGAATACCTGGGGCTGGAAAGGAATTGCCGAAAGACAGGGCAGCGATGTTCCGGGAAAAGTTTGGCAGGCGTATGTAGATATTTTCCATAAAACGCTTCCTGAAGTGGTGGAGGAATTCGACCCTTCACGTAGTTACTGGGGGTCAAGCCCTTCATCCGGGTTGGGAATTCAGGCCGATTTGGTAAACGGCGACGAGCACTACTGGGGCGTTTGGTGGGGTAAAGAACCCTTTGAAACCTATGCCACCCACCTGGCCCGGTTCATGAGTGAATACGGTTTTCAGTCGTTCCCCGAATTTTCCTCAGTAAAAAAATATACCGCGCCGGAAGACCATGATATCTATTCAGAAGTGATGAAATCGCACCAGCGCTCGTCCATAGGCAACGAAACCATCGAATACTATTTGCTAAAAGAGTACAAACGTCCTAAGGATTTTGAAGCGTTTCTATACGTGAATCATGTGTTGCAGGCCGAAGGAATCAAGTTTGCGCTCGAAGGGCATCGCCGCGCCATGCCATTTACTATGGGCAGTCTTTACTGGCAATTGAACGATGTTTGGCCGGTGGCTTCATGGAGTTCAACCGACTATTACCGGAAATGGAAAGCCCTTCAGTATTATGTGAAAAAAGGATTTGAACAGGTGTTAATCAGTCCTTACGAAGACGGCCTGAAATTAAAGGTGGGCATTGTAAACGACCGGCTGGAACAGGTGAATGCGCAACTTAATCTGAAACTGATGGATTTTGAAGGGCGTGTTGTTTGGGAAAGGGCCTCACTTGTTGAAATACCAGCTAACTCGAGCCGCGATTATTTCAACGAAAATAAAAACGAGTTTTTATACCGGAAAGATACCCGCAACCTGCTTTTTTCAGCAGAACTGATAGAAAACGGAAAAACCCTTTCGCGAAACATTTTCTTTTTCAGGCCATTTAAAGAATTGCGTGTTCCGGCTTCGCAGATTGATTTTACGATTGCCGGAGCAGATTCCGGTTTTAACATCGAACTGAAAACCGACAAGCTGGCGAAAAATGTCTGTCTGCAGATGGGAGACGAGAAAGGTTTTTTCTCAGATAATTATTTCGATATGCTGCCGGGCGAAAAAGTAACGGTGCACCTGAAAACCGATATTTCGGAAGAGAAATTGAATGAATTGTTTACGGTTCGAACGCTGGAAGAAGCGTTTTAAGTTCGGATAAAATCTTATTTTTGCAGGAAAACCTGAGACTATGCCCAAAAAGCTTTCGCTCGACAAAAAATACATCAAAGTTCTCCTGCTTGAAGGTACTCACCCCTCTTCTGTAAAAAGTTTTGAGTATTCCGGCTATACCAATGTGGAATACCTGAAAACAGCCCTCGACGGAGATGAACTGGAACAAAAGCTGAAAGATGTACATATTCTGGGAATCCGTTCGCGCACGCAGCTTACACCGCAGGTTTTAAAAAAGGCAAAAAAGCTGTTTGCGGTGGGTTGTTTCAGTATCGGTACCAACCAGGTAGATCTGATGGCGGCCAAACAACTCGGTGTTCCGGTTTTTAATGCCCCGTTTTCCAACACACGTTCGGTAGCTGAATTGGTAATGGCCGAAATCATAATGCTTATGCGCGAAGTGCCCGCAAAAAATGCTGCCGCGCACCGGGGCGACTGGCTGAAAGCAGTGGGGAATTCGTGCGAGGTGCGTGGCAAAAAGCTGGGTATTGTGGGCTACGGACACATAGGTTCGCAGGTTTCCATTTTGGCTGAGGCCATGGGAATGGATGTGCTCTACTTCGATATTGAAAAGAAACTGAGTCTGGGGAAAGCTTACGCCTGCGAGTCACTCAAAGAACTGCTGCAAAAATCGGATGTGGTAACGCTGCATGTACCCGAAACACCCGAAACCCGAAACATGATTGGCCGGGAGCAACTGGGTAAAATGAAAAAAGGCGCTTTGCTCATCAACGCTTCCCGTGGTTCGGTGGTGGATTACGATGCCCTGGCCGAATACCTTACAAACGGTCATTTGACAGGCGCGGCAGCCGATGTTTTTCCCACAGAACCAGCTTCCAGCACCGAAAAATTCCATTCGCCGCTACAGGATTTTGACAACGTACTTCTGACTCCGCACATAGGAGGCAGCACGCAGGAAGCGCAGGAAAACATCGGGCTGGAAGTGGCGGAAAAACTTATCCGCTACAGCGACAACGGCTCAACCGTGGGTGCAGTGAACTTTCCGCAGGTTTCCATTCAGCCCAACTACGACAAACAGCGGTTTCTGCATATTCATAAAAACATGCCCGGCCTGCTGAAAGACATCAACTACGTGTTTACCGCCAAGGGAATCAATATTGCAGCACAGTACCTGCAAACCGATGCCGACATCGGCTATGTGATTATCGATGCCGAATGCAGCAACTGCGATAAAATT
>CAZXHP010000191.1:0-6750 GCA_964639655.1 uncultured Mariniphaga sp. | reverse complement strand
CAAAAGTATTAAACATCAATCAATTTTCTCCGGCAAAGTGAAACGAATTCTTTGCAGACCATTTTATTTTTAACTTTGCGTTAGATGCAGTTTCATAAAAATAAAACCCGATGAAACAAAAAGTCTATATAGATACTTCAGTTATTGGAGGATGCTTTGACATCGAATTTAAAAAATGGTCAAATTTATTATTTGATGATTTTAAGTCAGGCAAAAGAATTGCTGTTGTTTCTGACATTACATTAGATGAATTAGCTGATGCACCTCAAGTTGTTCAAGAGAATTTCAATACAATTCCGGAAAATCATTTAGAGGTATTATTTTCAGATGATGAAACAAAAGCTTTAGCTGATTTATACATAAAAGAAGGGGCAGTTACAACAAAATATTATGAAGATGCATTACATATTGCAATTTCAACCATTAATCAGGTCAGTGTTCTGGCAAGTTGGAACTTTAAACACATTGTAAATCTTGACAGAATTAGAATGTATAACGCAGTGAATATGAAAAATGGATATTCGATATTAGAAATAAGAACTCCACGGGAAATAATTAATGTAAACGAAGATGAAAACTAAAAAAGAATTTGATGCTGTAAAAATGATGAGAAATATCCGTCAAAAGCACCATGAAGAATACACCTTAAATCCCGGACTAAGAGAAAAGAAACTTGCTGCAATCCGGAAGAAATATTCAGATCGAATTAAAACATCAAAAATATATGGCAAAAATTAACGAAAATTACCTGAAACTTCAGGCGGGTTATCTCTTCCCGGAAATAGGAAGAAGGGTGAGCGAGTTTGTAGCTGCAAACCCCGATAAAAAAGTAATTAAAATGGGTATTGGCGACGTAACTCAGCCGCTGGCGCCGAGTGTGGTAAAAGCCTTCCATGAAGGAGTGGATGAAATGGCCAAAGCTGAAACGTTTAAAGGTTACGGCCCGGAACAGGGATACGCTTTTTTACGCGAGGCCATTGCAAAAAATGCTTACCAGGATAATGGCATCGACATTTCGGCAGACGATATTTTTATTTCTGACGGTTCGAAATGCGACACCGGAAACATCCAGGAAATTTTTGGTAATGACAACAAAATTGCCATTTGCGACCCTGTTTACCCGGTTTATGCCGACACCACTGTTATGTCGGGAAAAACAGGCGGTTATGATGCCGGGCATTATGAAGGTATTATTTATATGCCGTGTACCTTAGAAAACGGGTTTATTCCCGAACTTCCCACCGAGATTCCCGACCTGATTTTCCTGTGTTACCCCAATAATCCGATGGGTACGGTGGCCACTAAAGAAGAGTTGAAAAAATGGGTGGATTACGCCCGCGAAAACAAAAGTATCATTTTGTATGATGCGGCATACGAAGCTTTCATTACCGAAGAAGGCATTCCACATTCCATTTACGAAATTGAGGGTGCCAAAGAAGTAGCCATCGAATTCCGTAGCTTTTCCAAAACTGCCGGATTTACAGGTACCCGCTGTGCTTTCACCGTTGTTCCGGAAGAACTGAAAGCTTTCGATTCAGATGGAAAAGCTCATCCGGTGAAACCGCTTTGGAACCGCCGGCAATCCACAAAATTTAACGGCGTTTCGTACCCCGTGCAAAAAGCGGCTGCGGCTGTTTATACCGAAGAAGGCAAAAAAGAAGTTTCCGAAGTCATCGCCTACTACCTGGAAAATGCGCGGATTATGAAGGAAAGTCTAACCGCAGCAGGTTACGAAGTGTTTGGCGGTGTAAATGCTCCCTACATTTGGGTAAAAACCAAAAACGGCATGAGTTCGTGGGATTTTTTCGATAAAGTGCTGAACGAAGCCAATGTAGTGGGAACGCCCGGTTCGGGATTCGGACCTGCCGGCGAAGGGTATTTCCGGTTTTCGGCATTTGCCGACAGGGAAAGTACCATTGAAGCGATGGAGCGGATTAAGAATCTGAAATAAAAGCCTCACCCCAGCCCTCTCCTAAAAGAGAGGGAGAAGAGAGAGAAAAGAAGAAATCCGGATTGAAAGACTCAATCCGGATTTCTTTCTTTAATAAATTTCGTTTATTTACCTGCTGGAAAAATCACTTCTAAATCTTTACAGATTTTCTCAGCGGTAAATTGCTTAATATCAGGGTGTCTTGGGATAGCTGAAATTTTCCCAGCCATCGGATTATAAAAAACACTGTGTTTCTTTCCTTCCCGAAGCAAAACACATCCATTTTTTGATAAATGTTTTATGAGTTTTGTCCTTTTCATTCAGAAAAAAGCAAAGGCTCTTTGTGGCTCTTTGTGCCTTTCGAAATAGTTTTTTGAGAAAGCATTTTATTAGTTTCTAAAACCAGTTGAAGAGCCTCTTTCAAATTTTCCCTGGCTTCTTCAAGCGTTTCTCCCTGAGTATTTGCCCCCGGTATTTCCTCCACAAAAGCTGAATATCCCCCTTCCGGAACTTCAACAAAAACAGCCGTAAACGATAAATTATTAACTACCATTTTCTTTTATATTGTATTACAAATATACAGGAAATTACGGTAGATTAGAAACCGAACAATCTGCGAGATAAAAGTCAAACTCTTATTTTAATTTTCTTCTGGATTAAAATCTAACTGATTCCTTCACCGAAATTTCTTTTCGCACTTTACTTCCCGGATATACTTTTAGCGCTTCATCCAGAATTTTCAGGCAAACAGCGAGGTCTTCCTTTTTAAGAACGTAAGCGATACGCACTTCGTCCATTCCTTTGTCAGAGGCCGTATAAAAACCCGATGCAGGCGCCATAAAAACCGTTTGGTTTTCGTATTCAAAATCGGAAAGCAGCCAGGCACAAAAGTCGTCGGCATTGTCAACGGGCAGACGGGCAACCGTGTAAAATGCCCCCATGGGAATGGGCGAATAAACGCCTTCGATGCGGTTCAGTCCATCGATTAAAAATTTCCGGCGGTTAACGTATTCATTGTAGTTATTCAGCATGTATTCCGGGTCGGCATCCAGCGAAGCTTCGGCGGCAATCTGGCCAATCAGCGGGGGACTCAGCCGTGCCTGGCAAAACTTCATTACATTTCGTTTTACCTCTTTGTTTTTGGTAATCAGCGCTCCGATGCGTAATCCGCACTCGCTGTACCGCTTGGAAACCGAATCGATTAAAACCACATTCTGTTCGATTCCATCCAAATGAAAAGCAGAAATGTATGGAGAGCCCGTATAACAAAACTCGCGGTAAACCTCGTCGGAAAAAAGGTACAGGTCGTATTTTTTCACCAGGTCACGGATTTTATTCATCTCCTCACGCGTGTACAGGTATCCGGTGGGGTTGTTGGGATTACAAATCATAATACCCCTGGTTTTGGGCGTGATGAGCTTTTCGAACTCCTCAACCGGAGGCAGGGAAAAGCCGTCGTCGATGCTGGCAGCAATGGATTTAATGACTGCACCGGCCACAATGGCAAATGCTTCGTAGTTGGCATAAGCGGGCTCGGGTACAATAATCTCGTCACCCGGGTCGAGACAACTCATAAACGCAAAAGTAACTGCCTCACTTCCGCCGGTAGTGACAATGATGTCATTGGCAGTTACATCAATGTTGAACTTGTGGTAATATTTCGCCAGTTTTTCACGAAACGAGCGAATTCCTTCACTGGGCGTATATTCCAAAATTTTGCGGTCAATATTTTTAATCGCTGCCAACGCTTCGGGCGGGGTGGGCAAATCGGGCTGACCGATATTCAAATGGTAAACCTTCACTCCCCGCTCTTTGGCTTTTTCGGCCAGCGGAGCCAATTTTCGTATGGGTGAGTCGGGCATGGCCTTCCCTCTGTCTGAAACTCGTGGCATATTCAAATTTTATTTTTCAAGCAAGCAAAGATACAAGTATCAATCTGAAAACAACAATTCTTAAAATATTTCAATTCAGCATATTATTAAAAAATTAACTTTCAAATTATTACAACTGTAAAATTTGTGTTGCCAAACCGAAAAACAAGGCCTGATAGTTAAGTTTTATCATATTTTAGTAATGTACGGGTGTCTATTTTTGTTCTGAAAATTAAAACAGTAAAGCAATGATTATTGGAATTCCAAAAGAAATAATGCAGGGCGAAAAGCGTGTGGCTGCTATTCCCGAAACCATAAAAAAAATGGTTGACGGTGGTGCTTCAGTTCTGTTTGAAAAAGGTGCAGGTGTTGGTTCACATTATATGGATGACGCTTATGAAGAAGCCGGCGCTCAAATAGTAGCCGACGTGGAAGAGATTTTCGAAAAAGCCGAAGTGATTCTGAAGGTCAAAGAACCGCAGTTCAATCATGATAAAAATAAACACGAACTCGACTTGATGCATGAAGGTCAGTACCTCATTACTTTCATTCATCCGGCATCACCAGCCAACCACCAAATGGTAAAACACATGGCGGAACGGGGAATCACCGGGCTGACCCTCGACGGAGTTCCGCGCATCAGCCGGGCACAAGCCATGGATGCACTTTCTTCCATGAGCGCATGTGCGGGTTACAAAGGAATGATTATGGGGATTAATGACATCAGCAAATTTGTCCCGTTTGTGACCAGTGCGGTAGGGCGGTTGAAACCTGCCACCGTTTTTGTTATTGGAACCGGAGTTGCCGGAATGCGCGCACTGGCAACCGCTAAAGGGTTGGGCGCCACTGTATATTCGGCAGATATTCGTCCCGAGGCCAACAGCAACGCCGAATCGCTTGGAGCAATTATTGTTGATACCGGAGTTTCTGCTGAAATTGCAGTCAGCGCCGACGGTAAACATGCCAACCAGTTACCTGAAAAATGGCTTGAGGTTGAACGCGAACACCTGAAAGAAACCATTACCAAATCGGATATTGTTTTTTGCTCGGCATTGATTCAGGGAAAAGTGGCGCCGGTTTTACTAACCGAGGAGTTGGTTAAACTGATGCAGCCGGGCAGCGTAATTGTTGATATTTCAATCGACCAGGGCGGAAACTGTGCCATTACAACACCGGGCGCTGTGGAAACCAAACACGATGTTATCATTCAGGGAATTAAAAATATTCCCGGCATGTTGTCAACCAGCTCAACCACCATGTTCTCAAAAAATATTTACAATCTTTTGTCCTTCCTGATGAAAGACGGGAAAATTACGCTCGACATGTCGGATGAAATCGTTTCTTCAATTCTCGTGACAAAAGATGGGAAAATTGTACACGAAGGAGCCCTGGAAGCAATGGGAATGAAATAATTGCAGGTATCAGACCTGCTTCGAAAAAAGGATTATGGATTTGATTCAATATATTTTAATCGGTGTTTTTATTGTGGCAACTGTTGTTGGTTACCTGCTCATCAATAATGTTCCGAGCAGGCTGCACACGCCGCTTATGTCGGGGATGAATGCCTTGTCCGGCGTTACTATTCTGGGTGCGTTGCTGGCAACAGCCACTGCCCTTTCTGCTTCAAACCCGGTAACCGGCTATATTTTTGGCAGCATTGCCATCATTCTGGCCATGATAAATGTGGCCGGCGGATTTGCCGTTACCAACCGCATGTTAAAAATGTTTGGCAAAAAGAAGGAGGAGAACGATGAACAGTAGTATAATCCTGAGTTTTTCCACAGCCAGCCTCTTGTCAGACCCGGTTTACTATATTCTGTGTATTGTTCTTGCTTCGGCAGTTTTGCTGGGCATCCATTTTATGAGCAGGGTGGAAACGGCCAAACGCGGGAATCAAATCAGCGCGCTGGCTATTGCCCTGGGCATTATCATTACCCTGATAAAAAAAGACATTCTTCCGGTTTGGTTGATTTATCCGGGAATGGTTATCGGACTGATTATCGGACTAATACTGGCCAAAAGGGTTAAAATGATTCAGATGCCGCAACTGGTTGCCCTGCTGAACGGAATCGGTGGAGCGGCTTCTGCGATTGTAGCGTCCTTTGCGCTCATCACCATGTATCACAGTCCTGAGCTATTCGGGAAAACTACGGCTTCTCTTGCCATTGTAATTGGTGCTGTCACGCTGTTTGGGAGTTTGGTTGCAGCGGGAAAACTGCACAAAGTCCTTCCGCAGAAACCGGTAATTCTGCCTGCCCATGAGCCATTAACTGGTATCCTGCTGCTGGTTTTGCTGGTCACCGTAATTTTGGGTGGCTTTCTGAATGTGATTTCAGCACCGTTTTTGCTGGTTATCATGTTGCTTTTTGCAGCTGCCTTCGGAGTCGTTTTCTCTATTCGCGTTGGCGGAGCTGACATGCCCATAACGATTTCATTGCTGAACAGCTTGAGCGGTGTGGCGGCAGCCATTGCCGGGTTTGCCGTCACCGACATTCTGTTGGTGGCTGTTGGTGGAATTGTGGGTGCTTCGGGTCTGTTCCTCACACAAATTATGTGCAGGGCCATGAACCGGAACCTGATGGATATTCTGCTTGGAAAAACAGCACTTCAGGGCAAAAAAGAGGAAAAAGTATTGGAAGAATCAGTGGTTGAAGCTGAAGAAAAAAAAGAAGAAGAATCGAAACCTGCCGACCCTGCAGAGGTTGTAAAAACAGCCAAAAGTGTAATCATTGTTCCGGGCTATGGTATGGCACTTGCTCATGCACAGCACCTGGTAAAAAGCCTGGCGCAAAAACTCACTTCCGGCGGTGCTGTGGTAAAATATGCCATTCATCCCGTTGCCGGAAGAATGCCGGGACACATGGATGTTTTACTGATTGAAGCCGGTGTTCCTTTCGAAGATGTTTACGAAATGGACGACATCAATGAAGAATTTAAAGATGCTGATGC
>CAZXHP010000190.1:0-6838 GCA_964639655.1 uncultured Mariniphaga sp. | reverse complement strand
ATGTCGCCGTTGGCAATAAATTCAAGTTTCGATGCCTCGTCCATCCAGTAATAATTGTTTTTTACCACCATCAGCAAATCGCCGCGTTCAATCTCATTTTCGCGGTACAGGATGGAACCGCGGATTCCTTTATTGTACAGATTGGCCCTTTTATTCGAACGGGTTACAATTGTGGTTTCAAAAATGCCGTATTTGTCGTAACACGAAGAAATCCGTTCAATTAACTCATCGCCCGAAACCCGAATGACATCGTCGAATAAATGAAGATCAAACTGAAAAAAACCGGAAAATACTTTTTCTTCAATCCGTTGCCGGATTTGGGTTGCACAGGATAAAATTCCCGAGCCTGCCGCCTGTCGAACTACTTCGGTCAACACATATTCCACTACATCAAAACCTTCCCTTTTAATATTTTCAGCTTCGAGCGCCGGACTTACAGCCAGGCCCACCGGCGGGAGCTGAGCCGTATCGCCTACCAGAATTAACCGGCAATTGGGTCCTGAATAAACGTACTCGAGCAGGTCGTTCAGCAAACGCCCGCTGCCAAACACCGAATTTTCATTGTTTTCATTGGAAATCATGGAAGCTTCATCCACCACAAACCAGGTATTTTTATGCAGGTTTTTATCGAGGACAAACCGCCCCATTCCATCGGCAGACGACTGTTGCCGGTAAATTTTTTTGTGAATGGTAAATGCCGGCATGGAAGTATAACCGGCCATAACTTTGGCGGCTCTTCCGGTTGGCGCCAATAGCACAATTCTTATCTTCAGCAACTTTAACGACTGCGTCAGCGCGTTAATCATTGTTGTTTTCCCGGTTCCGGCAAAACCTTTTATCAACATTATTTTGTCCTGCTCGTCTGAAGCAATAAAACCGGCCATACCCGCCATCAGTTCTGACTGGCAGTTAGTTGGCGAAAACGATAAATTCTGCTCCAAAAGAGCTTTTACATGATTTTTAAGCATAAGCGCTAAAATAACAAAGTTCGAAGGAAGGTAATTTGTTTTTTTTTATAATTTTGCAAGCAATCGACAATAATCTTATTAAAACGATAACAATGAGAACCATTATTCAGATTTTACTCGCAGTTGTTGCCTTAGGCTTGGTTTATTTTATTTACAAAGGGATTCAAAATCCTATCGAATTCGAAAAAGCCAAAGACGAACGATACCAGGCAACCATTGAACGGTTGAAAGATATCAGAAAAGCGCAGCTGGCTTACAGAGAAGTTTACGGTCGTTTTACCGGAAGCTGGGATACGCTGATTAACTTTGTAAAATACGATTCGTTAAGAAACGTAAGAAAAATTGGGGAACTGACCGACAGCATGATTGAAGCAGGTTTAACCGAACGGCGCGCTATGCGGGAAGGACTGATTATTCGCGACACGGTGAGAGAGAGTGTACTTGAAACACTTTTTGGTCCGTCTTTCAATCCCGAAAGCTTAAAGTATATACCTCTTCCCGATACCACAGCAGAGTTTCTGCTGGGCGCCAATGTAATTACCACAGGTTCGGGAATTAAAGTACCGGTATTTGAGGCCAAAGCCCATAATAATATTATTTTAAGAAACCTGGACAGGCAATTTGTGATAAACCTGAATGAACAACGCAGATTAAATGAAAAATACCCCGGATTAAAAGTGGGTTCCTTAACTGAGGCTGTAAATAACGCAGGAAACTGGGAGTAATTGAAATGTTTTCCTTAAAAACAGACCCATCGTTCGATTATAACCAGACTGAAAAATATAAACTATCCATCCAGGTAAACCCGGATGGATTTTCTTTTTCTGTTTTGCATCCGAACGCACCTAAATTAATAGCGTTAGGCTGGTTCCCGGTTACCGTAAGTTCAGAAAAGTTTTTGGGACGACGTTTTACCGAATGGCTTGAAAACCAGGATATACTGAATAAAAAATATGCGAAAACCCGGCTTTCCTGGTTTTCTCCGAAATATACGTTGATTCCTTCCGCCTTTTATGAATACAAACAACAAAAGCTGGCTATCGACCTGAACTTTGGAGAACAACATGGAAATGCAGTGCGCGACAATTATTTGCCGGATATAAAAGCCAACCTGATTTTTACCGTCCCCAATGCATTGACCGAAGCCTTTAAAAAAATCGCGCCTGACGGTTTAATCCACCATCCGGTTGCGCTGTTTCACCAAAAAATTCAGGAAAAGTATTCAGAAGAAAAAAACAAGGTATTGCTTGCCCTTTACTTCCGGGAAAAGGCGTTCAGTTTACTTTTGTATCAAGATGGTGAATGGGTTCAAAACAACAACTTTAGCTACATCCATCAGAACGATGTTGTTTATTATGTGCTGTCGGTTTTAAAAACGCTGAAGGTGAGTAGTTCCAAAACATTTTTACTCCTGGCGGGCCATATCAAAGAGAACGATACAGTGCACGCTTTGCTGTCCGGCTTTTTCGGAAAAACAGCATTTTTTGAACCTTCCTGCCAATACAACAAAACCGTTTTTGATGAACCGTTGCACCTGTACCTGCCATTAATTTAACCATGCGTATTGTAGGTGGAAAATACAAAGGCCGGATTTTTAACCCGGGTAAAAAATTTTCAGCACGGCCAACCACCGATTTGGCCAAGGAAGCTTTATTCAATATTTTGGCCAACCGCTACGATTTATCGGAAATGAAAATTATGGATTTATTTTCGGGAACAGGCAGCATTGGTTATGAATTTATCAGCAGGGGTGCAGGCGAAGTTACTTTTGTCGAGTCCAACTTTAGCCACGTTCGCTTTATAAAACAGGTGCTGGCAACTCTGGAAATAAAAAATACCAGAGTAGTAAAAGATGACGTATTTCGTTTTCTGAATTTTACATCGGACAAATACGATTTGATTTTCGCCGATCCTCCCTTCGATGCGCCATTTATCGACAAAATTCCGAAAATTATAATCGAACAGGAAATTTTAAAACCCGGTGGAATTTTAATTGTGGAACATCCCGGGAATTTTGATTTTTCACGTACGCCAAATTTCAGCGAACTGAGAAAATACGGCAAAGTAAATTTCAGTTTTTTTAATGCCTAAAAAAACCCTGCCACAGGCAAGGTTTTACTCCGTTTTTCACCAGTTTCTAATCCTAATTCAGTTTTCGTTTTATGCTGCATCCCACCGGTTTTGTTTCGGCCACAGCAATTTTTTCACCATTTGCCAGACTTGCGACGGCATCCTTTGCCCAGGCCTTTTTTACACCGGTCGCGCTTTTGTAGTTGTCATCGATGGCCCCTTTGTACACCAGTTCCATATTTTTATCGAACAGAAAAACGTGCGGTGTTGTTTGTCCGCCAAATGCATTGGCAATCTGGCTCTCTTCGTCAACTACATACGGGAAATTGTAGTTATTTTCGCGGGCGCGCTTTTTCATTTCTTCAAACGAATCGACACCGTCGCGGTTACCGTAGTTGGAGTTTAAAACAATCATACCGACACCATGCTGATCGGCCCAGGTCTTCAACTCGATGTACCTGCTTTCCCACTGCAGCACAAACGGGCATGTATTGCTTGAAAACATGACCAAAAGGCCATTCTCTTTAGCCACATCCGCCAGCGAATATTTTTCGCCGGAAACATCCTGCATTTTCACGTCTGTAAACGTAGCCTTCCCTCCTATACCTATTGTTCCGGTTACAGCAATAGCGGGGAAAAAGGCAACAACCAAAAGAATTACCATAAAATTTTTCATAGCTCTCATTTTTAAATTTCTAATAAAATACCTCAAACTCTTAAATAAAACATTTCCTTTTCAAAAAATGTTCATAGGTTTGCAAATGCAATTTTTTTGATTTTTAACAGGTTATACTAAATAATATGAGAATCGACACCCTAAGAAACGAATACAATTTTTCGGGATTAACAAGAAAGAATGTGGATGGCAACCCGATTGCACTGTTTAAAAAATGGTTAAAGGAAGCGGTTGATTCGAATGAAAAAGAGCCGACAGCCATGACGCTTTCCACTGTTGGAGTTGACGGTTTTCCGCAATCGCGTATTGTTTTGCTCAAATTTTTCGACGAAAGCGGATTCACTTTTTTCACCAACTATTTATCGGAAAAAGGAAAGGCCATCAAAAAAAAACCGCTCGTGTGTTTACATTTTTTCTGGAGGGTATCCGAACGGCAGGTGCAAATTACCGGGCTGGCAGAAAAAACAAGTAAGGAAATTTCGCAAAACTACTTTCAATCGCGACCACCGGAAAGCCGGATTGCAGCCTGGGCATCGGAACAAAGCAGGGAGATTCCTTCACGCGATTATCTGGAACAGCGATTCAGGGAGTTCAGTTCTAAATTTGAAAATCAATCTCCTCCTCTGCCATCATTCTGGGGAGGGTATAAGGTAATTCCCCAAAAAATTGAATTCTGGCAGGGTCGCTCCAATCGCCTCCATGATCGCATTTTGTATGAAAAAACTTCGGATAGTTGGGCCATAAAAAGATTGGCGCCATGAACGAACAGGTTCAGCAACTTATTCAAAATCGAGTTTAAATTTCTGTTTTAAAAGCTCCAGTTGTGGATTCTTTTTTAACATTTCCATATATTTCTCGGAGTCGGAATAAATTATTTTTTCTTTTTCAGTTTCAGAAATCCGGGTAATCAGTTGAATCCTGGAGTTTTTTAATTCCTTTCTCAGCCACGAAACCAGTTCCGGTTTTATGGTATTAATCAGATCGTCCTGTACCGAATTGTCGATTTCCAAAATAAGCTGAAAATCCTGTTCCAAAGCCGGCACACGCGATAATGTGGATTGCAGATTCGGCCTGTCGTTAAGCCGGTTAACAAATTCTTCCCACTTCACTTTTAACGCATCGGCGGTAAAATCGTTTGTTTCGCCTTTGCGGGTGTAAATTTCATGCTGTTCTTTTGCCGAGAGTTTTTCTTCATTCAGCTTTCCCGCCAGGGCATCTTTTATGGAAGGCCCTTTCATTTGGCGCGATAAACGCCTCACAGGTTTTTTAACAGCGGGTTCGTTTACCTTCTGAACTTTAGCACTGTTTGCAGGCTTTTCGCCCGTTGTTTTCGAACTTTCAGAAAAAATGGGTAGCAGAATATCGTCCGGTTCGTTATCGTCGGCTATTTTTTTTTTAGGGTTAGCTGTGCTATCCTGACCAGGGCCAGTTCAACCAGCAGCCGTTTGTTTTGGCTCATTTTATACTGCATATCGCACTCGTTACTGATTTCCAGCGCTTTCAGCAAAAAATCTCCGTCACACCCCGAAGCCTGGGTTTTGTAGCGGTCCTTAATTTCACCCCCGACTTCCAGCAACTGCACGGTAACCGGGTCTTTACAAACCAACAAATTACGCAGGTGGTTGCTCAGACCGTTTATAAAATGGTGCCCATCGAAACCATGATTCAAAATATCGTCGAAAATCATTAGTGCATCGGGCACTTCAGTTTTCAGAAAATGGTCGATCAACCTGAAATAGTAGTCGTAATCCAGCACGTTCAGGTTCGAAATCACATCCTGGTAGGTGATATTTTTCCCCGAGAAGCTGACTATCTGATCGAAAATAGAAAGCGCATCGCGCATGGCGCCGTCGGCTTTTTGGGCGATAACATTCAACGCTTCTTTTTCTGCAGTTGCGCCTTCGCCTTTGGCCACATATGCCAGATGATCGGCAATGTCGGAAATTCCTATCCGGTTGAAGTCAAAAATCTGGCAGCGCGACAAAATGGTAGGAATAATTTTATGTTTTTCGGTGGTGGCCAGAATAAAAATGGCGTGTTTTGGCGGTTCTTCCAGTGTTTTCAGAAACGCGTTAAATGCCTGCGAAGAAAGCATGTGCACCTCATCGATGATGTACACACTGTATTTACCTACCTGAGGCGGGATACGCACCTGATCGATTAATACCCGAATGTCGTCAACCGAATTGTTGGACGCTGCATCGAGTTCGTGAATATTAAACGAACGACTGGTATTGAACGCCTTACAGGATTCACATTCATTGCAGGCTTCCACTTCGGGCGAAAGATTGGAGCAGTTTATTGTTTTGGCAAAAATGCGGGCACAGGTTGTTTTTCCCACCCCACGCGGACCACAAAACAAATAGGCATGAGCCAACTGATTGTTTTTTATGGCATTTTTCAGTGTAGTGGTAATCGATGCCTGTGCAACCACCGTATCGAATGAATCGGGCCTGTATTTTCGTGCTGAAACAATAAAATTTTCCATTTATGCTGTGTTCTTTCTCAAGTGACCAAAGATAAACAATTCTGCTTTTTTACCCGGCAAAACTTATTAACAAACCCATTATATCTTTTTGCGAAATGTAAACTTTAACTAATTTTCCCACGGTAAAATAAATTTTTGAATCATGTTGAAAAGGCAATGCGTTTTGGTAGTTTTTCTCATCATAATAACCCCTATAGTTTTTGGGCAGAAAACACTGCACGATTTTAGTGCCCGTACCATTACCGGCGAATTGCTCGATTTTTCAACATTAAACGGCAAAAAAGTTTTAATTGTAAACACAGCCACCGAATGCTCGCTTACCCGGCAATTCAAAAAAATGCAGGAATTATACGAAGAGTATGGCGGAGACGACTTTGAAATTATTGCGTTTCCGTGTAACGATTTTGGCAGCCAGGAGCCCGGAACAAACCAACAGATTAATGAATTCTGCACCAAAAAATACAATGTGAGTTTTACCATGATGGAAAAAATATCGATTAAAGGTGATGACATACACCCCATTTACAAATGGCTGACCAGCAGCAAAGAAAACGGCACGCTCGATGCAAAAGTAATCTGGAACTTTCATAAGTTTCTGGTTGACGGGGAAGGTCAGGTCGTTGAATCGCTTTCACC
>CAZXHP010000189.1:0-6840 GCA_964639655.1 uncultured Mariniphaga sp. | reverse complement strand
CCGGCACCGGTTTTTCCATCGCCCATTTCGGGGCTTTCAACCGCGACCGCAATCCCGCAACACTTTGGAAAGTACTCGGGGAGCTTGCCGGCGAGAACAAAATGTTCAGGGAAAAACTCCATATCCGGCTGATTGGCCAGACCGATGATTCTGTCATTCAGGATATTGAACAGAATGGATTAAAAGAAAACCTGATTCAGTCGGAACACCTTCCGCATAAAAAAGGATTGGAGGAGCTGGCCAGATCGCAGGTTTTGCTGCTGCCGATAAACGATGCGCCAAATGCCCGTGGTATTTTGCCCGGAAAAATGTACGAATACATGGCGCTGAAACGCCCTGTTCTGGCTATCGGTCCTGCTGATTCCGATTTTGCCGGAATTCTGAACGAAACAAACGCCGGAGTGTCCATCGATTTTGACGACTCAGCCGCTATGAAAACAGCGCTTGAAAACTATTTCAACCGATATTCTGAAGGAAAACTTCAGATTGATTCTACGGCAATCGAAAAATTTTCCCGGAAAAACCTGGCGAAAAAGTTTATCGCCCTCGCCGGGAAACAGACCTAAAATTTTTCGTACAACAAAAAATTTCGGATAAAAATGATTCAACTGAAAATCAAATAGCCATGAAGTGTTAACCTGCAAACCTAAAAAATGGCCCCGAAAGGCCATTTAAAAACAGGTAAGTCTGCGTTATTTATGGTAGTGTTAAAATTTCTGTTTCAGGATCCCAGGCATACACATCGGGGATAAAATGGGTTAACGACAAAGTTATTGTTTTGTCACTCAATGTGCCGGATCCGGTAATCCACACATCGCCGTAATCATCGTCGTAATACCATGCTGCCTGCTCTTCAACCGTTACATTTTCGCCTTCTGCAATTATGGTAATGTCGTAGCCAGTTTCGTAAAGTCCTTTTGCTTTGTACAATGTCAGATTTCCGACTTCCAGCTTTTCAACATCCACAGTCCACTCATCATCGAAAAATACAGAGGTAAAAGTTCCTGTTCCAATTGGCGTATAGCTGAACGATGCCCGGTAGGAAGTTTTGTTGTAAAACTCCGAAACATTATCACCTGTGAGCGTGAGGTTAAATACATAGTTTTTGGTGGGGTCGATTTGACCGGGTTCGACCAGGGGAACAATTTTTACGTAGGCAGTACCTTTTCCGTCTTCAAAGGTCACCGTAGTGCTTTCCAAATCAAAAACACCCTCGATATTGTCGTTCATTTCCAAAGAAATTGCTGCAGTAGCGGAGCCACTTAAACCCGAACGAACGAGTTGCACACTCACCGAAAAATCATTTTCGGCAGACAAAATATTCCCGGAAACCACCGGAGAGCTGAAGGCCACGTAAGGCGCTTCAGGTTCATACAAAGTACCCATGTTTTCCTGGTCGCAGGAAAAAAGAGCTATTGTAAAAAGGATGAGTATTAAATATGTATGTTTCATGATGTTTGTTTTTACGTTTAATTGCCGGCAAACGGATTTTGATCGGCCGTTTCGTCCATGTTTTTATTTCCATCGAATTCCGATTGCGGAATGGCCATCACAAAGTCGGCATATTCCGGATCCAGGGTATTTCGCGTAACCAGTTTGTCGGGATGATTGCTGCCTTGAAAATCGCGCGTAAAACCGGTTTTCAGCCGTTTGATATCCATAATTCGGCCCACCTCGCCCCACATTTCAATTCTGCGTTGTAAAATAATTTCATCGAGCAGGGTAACCGGTCCGCCGGCGGGCGTGGTTGGCCCGTTGGCATCGGTGGTTGTTAGCGTGTTGGCGTTGGTTCGCGACGAAATGTTGTAATCCGGATTACGTTCGGCCATCAGATCCTCAAGCATTGTTTTGGCCTCGCCATATTTTTCCTGCATGCACATGGCTTCTGCTGCAATGAGCATCATTTCTTCGTGCCGCATCAGAATGTAATCGCCCAGGGCATTATTCGCATCAGAAAAACGAAATTTGAACTGGTTGTAACTGACTTCGGGTCCCAGTTCCGATTCATTTTGAAGTGGGCCGTACCACCAGTTGTTTTTACGCACATCGCTGGCGGGCATCTGGTTATAAAGCCATGAACTGATGCACTTCCGCGAGACCTGCGCATAATATTCGGTATTGGCATCCATGTGGGAGAAAAACGAATTGAAACTGGTTGCCTGGTCTGCAATAATCCGGAATCCCCAGAGTACTGTTTGTGCATTTGCATCGTTAAAGGCAAAACCTTTGTTCAACTGGTCCATTGTGAGCATGGATGTCCCGCCGCTCATTGCTGTTTTTGCCGCTGTTTCGGCAGTTGCCCATTCATTTTTTTCCAGTGCAATATTGGCTTTTAATCCGTTGGCCACATAATAGTCGATATGCGAAGGATGATTTCGCGGCGCAGCTACCTCCGGGTCAAGCAGCCGGAGCGCTTCTTCCATATCGGCATCAATTTGCGCATACACTTCGGCAACAGTACCTCGTGATTTCCCCTCCGAGGTGTTTGTTGTAGGTTCGGTGTAAACGGGCACACCCGGCGCATTTTCATTCCCTTTGTAGGTTTGCTGGTAAAAACGCACAAGGCTGAAACAGGCATACGCGCGCAATGCATAAGCCTGTCCAATCAGGCTGCTGATTTCGGAAGGAGCTCCCTCCATGCCTTCTTCGGAAGCAATAATGGCATTGACGTTGGAAATAAGGGTATAGTAAAAATACCAGACTGAATAGGGTCGGCCATCTTTGTGGGTATAATCCGACTTAACATTGTAGCGGTAATCGTACCAAAACCAACCATGTCCGCCTTCATGCTGAACCATGTCTTCACCCATCAGGTCGTAGGTTAAAGTAAAAGCCGTAACTGCAAATTCCTCGGCAGGCCAGCCTTCAGACCATTTCGAAGCTTCGTAAAAAGCCCTGTAAATTCCGTTCAGGGCAACATTGGCTTTGTTCACATCCGAAAATAATACATCTCCGGAAGTGCTTTGTGTCGGATTGGTGTCCAGTTCATCGAGGCAGGAGGCAAGTCCTGCTGCCAAAACGACTATTAAAAGTATTTTACTGAATTTCATACTCAAAAAGTTTTAAAATTTTAATTCAATTCCCAGCAGGCTTGTGCCAACCGGCGTGTAAACGAAGTTGGTACCACCCGTAAAATTATGTTGCGGGTTCATTCCATCCAGGTGTGAAAAAAGCGCCACGTTATCGAGCGAAACATAAGCCCTGAACCTCTCAATACCAATGTTTCTCAGAAGAGTGGAGGGCAGGGTATAGCCAAACGTGACATTTTTAACGGCAAAGTAGGAAGCATCGATAAGCTGGCTGTCGGTAAACGGCCGTGCAAAAGCGGTTCCGTTTTGAATTCTGGGAATATCGGTAACATCGCCTGGCGCGCGCCATGCTCTTTCAATATTTGCAGCATAGTTTGTACCGATGTAGGTAGGATTCAGCAATCCGTTGTAAACACCGTCCATTATTTTACCACCTATTGAAAAGGTGGTCATAAACGATAAGTCGAAGTTTTTAAACAGAATAAAATCACTTCCTGCCGCTCCGTAAAAATCGGGAATACGGTCGCCGGCAATTACCTTGCTTTGTGTGGCTTTCTGGTAATCGTCTGAAATATACGGCTCCCCCGGATTTCCGTTTTCATCGCGGTCGAATACCCAGTAAAGCGGGGCTCCGGTGGCAATATCCACGCCAGCCGACCGCGCCAGGAAAAATGAGTTGATGGCTTCGCCTTTGCGCTGTATCCGGTTACCGTCAACAATCTGGTCGGTTTCCCCGTCCAGTTCAACAATTTCATTTTTTAAAGTGGTGAGGTTCAGGCTGGCATTCCATACAAAGTTATTTGTTCTGAAAATATTCAGATTGGCGTTCCATTCAAAACCAGTGTTCAGCATTTCGCCTACATTGGCCCAGTAACTATCGAAACCAAGCGAAGTAGCCATGGGTTTTTCCATGAGCATGTCCACCGTTCGCCGCTGGTAGTATTCGAAAGTAAAATCCAGTTTTCGCCAGAATGTTGCATCCACTCCAATGGTAAAATTGTTGTTTTCTTCCCATTTAATCGATGTGTTTTCCAGTGAACTGAGCAGGGCGCCGTTCAGGTTTGAGTTTGCCCAGTCTAAATCGTAGAGCGACTGCCATCCGTAATAGGTTCCAATCCGGTCGTTGCCCTGTTTGCCGTAACTGACGCGAAATTTCAGGTTATCGATAAAGTCAGCACCGTCGAGAAAACGTTCTTCGCTAACCCTCCACGAAGCGCCCACCGACCAGAACTGTCCCCAGCGGAAGTCTTTGTGAAAACGGGAAGAACCGTCGGTACGGAAGCTCGCCGACAAATAATAACGGCCGAGGTAATCGTAGGTTAAATTGCTCAATACCGATTCGATGGCGTAATTGTCTTCAAAAGAAGTGAGCAGTGTGGTTGTGGAACCGGGCGCCTGTTCTTTTATACCCGAATAGGGAAATCCCGTCCGCTCACCTTCCATCTCGTTGATCAAAAGTTTATAAAACTCATGCCCGGCCAGCAGGTTAATGGTGTGATCGCCAAATGTTTTTTCATACCGGAGCAGTTGGTTCACCGTATAGGAAAGGTTGCGGTTATGCAAAATGTTCAGCCGACCGCTTACCGACGCGCCGTCGCCAAATTCCGGATTATTGTACTGCGTCCGGCTTCTGTTGATGTAATCGAACCCGATGTTTGCGGTTAGCGACAGCCCATCGACGGCATTGCCGATACCTTTTCCCAGAATATCGAGATGAAACCTTCCGGATAAATTATCAGCCGTAGTGAAATAGTCGTCCTCATACAATGTGGCCACCGGGTTGAAATTCGGAACAGCCCCGGCCGGTCGGGTTAAGCCGTAATCAAACTGCTTTTCGCCGGTTTCCGAGAGCACGGGTTTTCCCTGCTCATCCTGCACATAGATGGGATAAATGGGTGACATAAACTGGGCTGAATACCAGACATTTGAAAAAGCCGAAGTACCGCCCCACTCCAAATAGGAACTTTCTGTTTTCGAAAAATTGACATTTCCGCCGTAATTTAACCACTCATTAGGTGTGATTTCAGCACCGATTCTACCGGAAATACGCTCAAAACTTGTTGTTTCAAGCAACCCATCCTCGTTGAGGTAAGCCAGCGACGCGAAAATTTTTGAATTCTCGCTTCCCCCGTTAAAATAGAGTTGATACTCCTGTCGGGGCGCATTTTCGTTGGTGATTTCTCCCAGCCAGTCGGTTTCGTACAACAACTTAGCCGAAGCATTTACTCTTCCGGTAACCGGGTCTATCAACTCGGAAACAGACATGTTGTACGGATTGTACATTTCGTTGGCCCCGAAAATTCCGGTGCTCCCCTTCATGGCTTCAACGGCCATTTGCCCGGCCAAATCAGGATGAACACCATCCCTGTATATCAATTCGTTTTTATAACCCTGAAATGATGCTTCGATAAAATCCGCAGCATTCAGTGTTTTGTAGGGTTTTATTGCGCGATTGGCAATTCCGTATGAAGCCTTAAGTTCCACCGAAAGTTGTTCAGTTTTTCCTTTTTTGGTAGTAATTACCACCACTCCGTTGGCGCCCCGCGACCCGTACAAAGCACCTGCCGAGGCATCTTTCAGAATGGTCATCGCCTCGATGTCGCCCGGGTTGATGGAGTTCAGGTTCCCGTCGTAGGGAACTCCGTCAACAACATACAACGGACTGTTGGAGGAGTTGATGGATCCGAAGCCGCGAATAATAATATCGGCGCCTTCACCGGGCTGGCCGGTACCCGAAGTAGTTTGAACACCGGCAACCTGACCTTCCAGCGCTTTTGAAATATTGGCCACAGGCCGTTTTTGCAGCACTTCGTTGTCAATCACTCCTGCCGAACCGGTAAACGATTCCTTTTTGGCCACGCCATAAGCTACCACCATTACCTCATCCATTCCTATAATTTCCTGCTCCATTACCACATTGTAAACCGTGGCCGACGTTACCGAAACCTCCACTGTTTTCAGTCCGACAAAAGAAAAAAGTAGTGTTTCGTTTTCAGGAACCCTAAGTGTGAAGTTTCCGTCGATATCGGTAATTGTGCCGGTAGATGTGCCGCTTACAACTACCGAAACTCCGGGGATAGGTGCACCATCGTCTTTGGAGGTAACCTTCCCGGTAACTTGCTGTATTTGCGCATTTACGGAAAAAACCGCAATACACAAAACCAGACCGATTAAAAGTAGTTTTTTCATAAAAGTTAATTTTTTTTGTTATTTCTTCAGGAATAAATCCTCGAGCCAAATAAAAAGCCCCTGCCGGGGAAACAGGAGCTTTTGTAATTTACCCTTCGGTAACTCAACACGTTGCAATTTTTTAATGCTGTTTAACTATTTCTATGAAAATTGCTGTGTTTTTACTTCGAATTCCTTATTCAATCTTTCCCCGAAAAATTCATCTGTGCCAACACCAGGAGCAAAACAAAATTGTTCGTTGGATTCCTGGCTTTTAGCCCAAACTTATGGTTTATGATGACAGCGAAAGAAAAAAATCAATGAAGGGAAGGTTAAATGCAGGAAAATGCAGGATTCAGCCCAAAACAGGTAAATAGAAGGAAGTGATGTTGTTGGTGTGAAAAATGGAACGGGTTGTTGATAATTTTGAATTTTTGACAGAAAAATGGGGTGCATTTTTCAATACACCCCCGATTTTTTACTACGCCGCGACACTGGAGAAAACCTCCTCCAACACATCGGGATACCTATCTTTAAAATTTTGATAGCACCAGTCGTGCAATTCCTGAACCTCCGCAGGTTCGACCCACTGAATACACTTTGTCAGTTCTTTTCTGAACAATTTTTTACTGAAGCTGACTTT
>CAZXHP010000188.1:0-6915 GCA_964639655.1 uncultured Mariniphaga sp. | reverse complement strand
CATAACAATCATAGGTTTTCCCTGACTTCGGGTCGTAAATAGAACCTTTTTCCCACTCTTTGTCTTTTGCATCGTACACCAAATCGCTTAAAATTTGCAAACCAATAAGAGACCGGCTTTGCAAAGTTTTATCCGGGTTATTGTCGTCTTTGGGAGGCTGCCCGTTTTCATACTTTTCAGGAATCAGGTAAACGATGGTTCCGATGTATTTTCCGTCTTTCTTTTCCACTTTTATTTTGGTGGTTTTTTCATCGTTCCACCATATTCCGGCAATTTTATCAGCTTCCTGGGCAATACCGGCAATTGCATAAGTACTCAGCAAAAAAAGAATAATTAGTTTCTTCATGATGTTCAAATTGTTTAAAGTTTTACAGGTTTTAAAATTAGAAATATATCAGATTAAATCTGTAATTTCCGGGAAAAAATAGGTGCAAATGCAAAAACATAGCCTTTCTTCCCTTTGTTACAGGTAAAATTATTTGCCATGAACGAAAACAAAAAAAATATACCACCCCCCATTTACGTGGTTTCCGGCGGCCGCGGACTAGCCGGAAACAATATGGTGCAGTCGCTGCTCATTCAATATCCCGACAATAAAATTCCGGTGATAATTGTTCCGGGTGTAAACAGCGAAGACCAACTCTTCGATTTGGTGATGCAGGCCAAAGCTGAAAAAGCATTGATTACGCACACCATGGTCGATCCTTCTCTCCGGAAAAAAATAAATGAACTTTGCGATGAGTTTGGGGTACGGAAAATTGATTACATGGGAGAATTAGCCAACTACCTCGATGAACAACTTGATGTGGAGCCGTTGCAGCACCCCGGCCTTTACCGCAAAATAAACCAGGAGTATTTCGAGCGCATTGAAGCCATAGAATTTACGTTATCGCATGACGACGGTCTGGGTCCGGAGCGCCTGCACAACGCTGAAATTATTTTATCCGGAGTTTCGCGGGTGGGCAAAACTCCGCTTAGCGTTTACCTCGCCATGTTTGGCTGGAAAGTGGCCAATGTTCCGTTAATAAAGGGAATTCAGCCCCCGAAAGAGTTATTCGAAGTGGAACCGCAGCGGGTTTTCGGGTTGCATATAGGTGTTCACCAACTTATAACTCACCGGAAAAAACGAATGGAAACCTGGATCAACCACCGGAATGAGTTGTATATCGATGAAAAATCGGTAAAAGAGGAAATCCGGCACGCCATGTTTGTTTTCGACCGCGGTGGTTTTACCGTGCTGAATGTAACCAACAAACCCATTGAAAGCACCGCCAACGAAATCCTGAACCTCATGTCGGAACGTTTTTCCTACCGCGGAAAAAAAATGGATTCGCCGTATCGCGACGAAAACAGCAACGACTGATTGAAAAGCTCCAAAATCATACTTTCTTCCGCAAGTTTTTTCGTTTTGCCGTGTCTTATCCCTAAATTTAGGGGAACAAATGATTGAATGAGCGAAACCGAAATCATAGACAAACTCAAACAGGGCAACGAAGCTGCATTTAAGGAGTTGGTTGACAACTACAGGCAAATGGTGGTAAACACCTGTTTTGGATTATTGCACGACACTCACGATGCCGAAGATGTGGCCCAGGATGTTTTTATCGAGGTTTTTCGCTCGGTAGAAAATTTCAGGGCCGATGCCAAAATTTCCACCTGGCTTTACCGCATTGCCGTAAACCGCTCGCTCAATTTTATTCGCGACAACAAAAAGCGTAAATGGTTTCAGTCGTTCGACGACGTGGTGGAATCGAAAAAAGAAACACTTCATCCACTCAATTATCAAAGTTCCGATGATCCGGAATCTGAAATGGAAAACAGCCAGCGCGCAATACTGCTGCACGAAGCCATCGATTCGCTTCCTGAAAACCAGCGCGTAGCATTCACTTTGAATAAATATGAAGATTTAACATACAAAGAAATTTCGGATGTAATGAACCTTTCGGTTTCCTCTGTGGAATCACTGATTCACCGCGCCAAAAAAAATCTTCAGAAGAAATTATACAAATGCTACCGAAAAAAGTGTATTTAACCGCAAGTTTTTAACCGATTATGTGTCAAACCAATAAATAAAAAATGGAATGAAATGCAAAACACTACATAAAAAACTGATTTTCTTCCTCGAAGGCGATTTGCCCGAAAATAAAGCAAATGAAATGAAAGCGCATCTTGCTGAATGTGAATCGTGTGCTGCTTTTGCCGAAGACATGCAGAAAACACTGGGAATCATTCAGGTTGAAAAATCGCCCGAAGTGAATCCGTTTTTCTATACGCGTTTGAAAGCCCGGATGGAAAAAAAAGATACACGGGAAAAGCAGCCGGTTGGGTTTCCGGTTTGGGAAAAAGTATTGCAGCCGGCGTTTTTTTCGTTGCTTTTACTTGCCGGAGTTTATACCGGGATTAAAATCGGGCAGCCGGCAAATAGCGAAACAAACCAAAGCATTTTTGCCGAAACAGAGCTGGTCCCGTTTTTAAACGAAATGGACACCGAACCAATTGAAACCTTTTTAATGGAATAGCACAATGGCAATTCAAAATAAATATCGTATTCTGATTTGGGTGATCGTCATTCTTGCGGCTACCAACCTTTCCATGGGGCTTTCGTTCCTGTACCACAAGCAGCAGGACAAAAAGCTGGCCGAACAAACAGAACAGGAAGCCATAGAATTGCCTGCCCAGCAGCGCACCCGGTTTTTCAGGGAACAACTGAATCTGCAACCACAACAAGTGGAAATTTTCAGAGACCTCAACCGCAATTTCAACCGGACTGCCTGGCAAATCAATCACCGGCTCGAAAGTTTACGTATTGAAATGGTAACTGAAGTGGGAAAATCAACACCTGATAAAAAAAGGCTGAAAGAAATTTCAAATGAAATTGGAGCTTTGCACACCGAGGTAAAAAATGAAACCATTGACTATTACCTGGAGATGAAAGCAATATGCAACGAAGAACAACAGAAAAAGCTGAATGAAATTTTCATTTCGGTTTTGCAAAAAAACGAAGATGTCAGGCTGCCCCAACGCGGCGGACGTTTTAGAAACAACAGATAAATAATTTGACAACACTAAAAAATTAGAAATCATGAAGACTCGAAAATTCGCATTTGTTTTAATCGCCCTCATGCTGGGCACATCCGCTATTTACGCACAGGGAAGGAGAAACTTTAACCAGCCGGGTTACGGTTACGTTTATGGCTACGGCCCGGGGACCTGTCTCACTGTTCTTCCGGATTTAACCGAAGACCAGAAGGCCAAAATCACAGAGTTGGAAACGGTTCACCAGGAAACTATGGCAGAGTTACGCTTAAAACAGCGCTCTACCTTCGAACTCATTGAAAAGAACGAAATTCGCGGCGAAATGCTCAAAAAAGTGCAGGCACACCGCGATGAAGTAAAAAATCTGCTTACCGAAGAACAACAAAAACAGTATGATTTGCTCCATGCCCGCACAGCCTATGGCAGACGAGGAGGTTTTGCCGCTCCCGGATGCAGGCCAGGTCGCGGACAGGCAGGATACGGCGGACGCGGAGGCCGTGGATATCGCGGAGGCTGGTAATTAAAAAGGAAAAGAGAAAATTAGAAACAAAAGCCCTGGATTTTCTAAAGTTCGGGGCTTTTACAATAACCTTTTTACCTTGCTTTTGTCAGTGATTTTTAACCTCTGCAAATCAACTCCGGTAATCAGATTAACTCCAGGCTTTTTCCCGGATTCCAAACTTCCAAACAAGTGAGTTAAACCCAATGCCCGTGAGCCGTTCCAACAACCCCACTCCACCAAATCCTGCAATGTAATTTCCGGGAAATGTTCCTGAAGGGTTTTCATTTCCTGCAAAACAGAAAGCATATGGTTCGATGCCAGACTGTCGGTTCCCAAACAAATATTCATTTTCTCTTTTTGAAAAAGTAAAACCGGAGGCAGGTGGTCTTCGATGTAAAGATTGGCATTGGGACAAAGCACCAGAAAAGTATTCTCGCGGTTGCGTTTCCGTTTCAGCATCTGAATATCTTCCGGTGAAGTAAATGTATTATGCACCAGCAGCAACAGATTTTCTTTGGGAATAAAAGAGAGCGTAAATTCCAGCGAACTTTTCCCGGTTGGTTGCCAGTGCGAAATGTCGATGCCAAGAATTTCATGAACATGCCGGGCAATCCCCCCGCTCCCATCTTTAAAAAATGCGAGTTCATCCCGACTTTCCTGATTATGAACAGACAAAATAGTGTTTTCTGCCAGCGCTTTTTCCCTGATTTTCAGAAAAAGATTTTCAGAAACGGAATAGGGAGAATGCGGCGTAACCGAAGCTGACAAGCCAAATTCCCTGAACATCGATTCCACAAATTCTGCAAAAGTAAAAGCCTTTTCAGCCCGCGATGGATGAAACCCGAAGGCTTCCACAAAAGTGTGGTATTTGATTTTGCTGTTGCGTTTGGTTTCGAAAGATGCATAAGAATTGGAAACATCGCCAACAGCAACTATGCCTGCATGTTTCATCTGAAAATCAGCCTTTTCCATTTCTGCTTCCTGATTTTCAATTTCCAGGTTCCGAAGTTTGTTGATGGCGCCCAGGAATCCGCCCAGACCGGTTTTTTCAGGAATTTTTCCTTTCAGGTGCGAAAGTTCGAGGTGGCAGTGCGCATTTACAAATCCGGGGACCAGGACTCCGTTGTAATGCTCGAGACCGGCCTCCTCGCGAAGTTGCCCGCCGGTATCAATCAAATCGACAACTGTTCCGTCATCGTTGCAAACTAAAATACCGTTTTTTAAAAGAGGTTGGTTTCCAGGGAATATATACGTGGCTGAAATTTTCCTCACCGCCGGTTACGCTGAAGTTCAAGTTCTTGTGGTTCTGTATTCCGACCTGAATATTCCTGCTCCATCTCGTTTAATTTATTCATGGCCTGCCGGTACATCTTTTCAAATTTCCGCGGCTGGGCGGCGTAAAACACAAACGATTGCTCAAAAATGGAATCCGGAACCTGATATTTATCGAGGATGGAATAATAAAAGTCGGCCGAACTGCTTTTCATCACAAGTGAATCGCGATGCCGGCGGGTATTATAGGTAGCTTCGGCCAAATGAATATCCACCAGCATATCAATCATCTCATCTTCCTGAATTAAAACCTCCGGCTTTTCTACCGTGGGTTTGCTGCAGGAAATAAAAGCCAGAAAACTAAAAAATAGTATTATTTTCCCGAGTTTCATATCTTACGTCTCACTGTCTCAAAATCTGTTCTGTAAACAGGCTGCCAAATTATAAATAGTTTGCAGACCAGACAACAAACAGGCTGTTAAAAAATCTAATTCAGCTTTTATAAGAGCGCAAAAAGAAAACACAAAAAATGAAAATTCAGGAAGTAAACTTTCTGAATTTAGCTAACTTTGGGAAGTTGACTTGCCAAATTAACGTTTTCACATTTGAATAATTTATGTCAAAAAAAGTAAAAATTTCGCTTCATCCTTTTGGAAAAAGAATTTCAGTAAACTGCGGTACTCCGTTAATCGATGTGCTGCATGAATACGGTGTGGAATTTCCCTGTGGAGGAAAAGGAACCTGCGGACGTTGTAAAGTGAAACTATTGCAGGGCGAACTGCAGACAGGTGCCGTTCAGCAGCAAAAACTCACAAGACTGGGATTGGACAAAAAATGGCGCCTGGCCTGTTTTTGCCGGGCAGAATCCGACATTACCATTGAAATTGCCCAGTTTGAGGATATTATTCTGGCCGATAATACCGCCTTCAGTTTTAAACCGAACGATGGTTTTGGAATTGCCGTGGATGTAGGAACCACAACTTTGGTGGCTCAGTTGCTCGATTTAAAAACCGGCCATGTGCTGGATGTGGTTACGGCTTTGAATCCGCAGGTAAAATTTGGCGCCGACCTCATTTCGCGTATTCAAAGTTGCCTGGATGGTAAACAGGATGTAATGCAAATGCTGATTCGTCAAAAAACCGGGAAAATGATTCAGTCCCTGCTTGAAAAACATCCGGCGAAAATTTCAAAAGTGGTTTTGGTGGGCAACACGGCTATGCACCATATTTTTTCAGGAATGGATGTGCAGCCGCTTTCTTTTTATCCGTTTGAATCGCCTGATTTGGGAATTCAGCGATTTTCATCTGAACAATTGAAATGGGAATTGCCGCCCCAAACCGAAATCCAATTTTACCCGTCCATTGGCAGTTTTGTGGGCAGCGACATTCTGGCCGGAATTATCGCCACCAACCTGGCTGAACGGGAAAAATACTCTATCCTCATCGATTTAGGCACCAACGGCGAAATTGTATTGGGCAACCGCGAAAAGATTATTTGCGCTTCCACAGCCGCCGGACCGGCTTTCGAGGGCGCCAAAATCAGCCAGGGAATGCGGGCGGTTACAGGAGCCATTTCTTCTGTACAGTTTGAAAACGGGAAAATGGGCTGCCATGTGATTGGCAATGTGCCGGCCAAAGGACTTTGTGGCAGCGCGCTCATCGATGCCATGGCCGTTTTGCTTCAGCACAAAAAAATCGGAATGTTTGGAGAAATCAATTCCGGTAAGGAAAAAATAAAACTTGCTCCGGGAGTTTTTCTTACCCAGCAGGATATTCGCGAATTTCAACTGGCCAAAGCCGCCATAGCGGCAGGACTTCAGATTTTACTGAACACCTTTGAAATCTCCTTCGATGAAGTTGAAAATGTGTTTATCGCGGGTGGTTTTGGCAATTTTCTGAACCTGAAAAATGTGATTCAAACGGGATTGATAGAAACTTTCGAAGATAAAATCATAAAAATGGGAAACACAGCGCTCATCGGCGCCAAAATGTTTCTGTTCGAAGATGATTCATCCATCCAGCAAATTCTGGACAAAACGTCACACATCAATCTGGAAGCAAATCCAAACTTTCAGGATATTTATGTGGAGAAGTTGATGCTGAGTT
>CAZXHP010000187.1:0-6930 GCA_964639655.1 uncultured Mariniphaga sp. | reverse complement strand
TACAAAACCGCAGCCGGCTACAACTGGGATGCCATCTGGGGAATTACCACGCTGGTTTCTGTGGGGTTGATGGTGGGATTTATGTTTCTTTTTCGGAAAGAATAAACCGTATCCGGCAACTTCAGTTTCCGTCCTGCAGCACTTTGGGCATTTCCTGCGGACTTTTTTTTAGCCCTGCAGCGTTTTTGATGATTTCTGCGGCCTTTTTACCCTTCCTGCGGCACTTTTTTATAATCCTGCGCGCAGGAAAGCATAAAATCCGTGCAGGGAGGGTAAAAAGCATGCAGGGCGCCCCAAGAGGATGCAGGACGTATGTATTAAGCCACATCATCCTGATTGCTGCTTTGTTTTCTAAAAGAAAAAAAATAGGAAAAATGAAACGGAAATTTCAACTTTTTTGATAATACTCAGGCACTGAAAAAAAGTTTTAATGTACGGATTTTTTACGTACATTTGCAAGTGAAGAAATAAATAAAACGATTATCGCTTTTAAAACCTTAAACGCAAAAAGAATTTCTGAATGCAAAAGTTTTCGGTATGAAATACGATAATCAAATAAATTATAAAAGAGATGAAGACAATTGAAGTGAAACAGTCAAGATTTGAACTGAGACTTTCGGAAGCAGACAAAGTACTTTTTGAAAAAGCTTCTGCAATAAGTGGATATAAAACCCTGACGAGTTTTGTGACATCAGTTTTAAGGAATCAAGCCAAAGAAATCATTTTCGAACACGAACAGATTCTAAAAACAGAAAAAGACAAAGAAATTTTTTTTGATGCACTTTTATCCAACAATCAACCTAATAAAAAATTACAGGAAGCCTATAAAAAGTATTCAACTGCAAAAACTGACAAATGAGTTTCAGAATTGAACTTCTTGCAAAAAAGCATAACAAATCCGGGTTTCATTGTGGCAAAAAATTGCTTGATAATTACATCAGGTTTCAGGCAAGCCAGGATGTTAAGAAAAAACTCGCCGTGTGCTTTGTGCTCGTGCGTGAAGACAATCAGGTTATCGGATACTATACGCTATCTAACAACAGTATCAACCAAAAAGACATTCCGGAAAATTACCAAAAAAAAATACCTCCTTCCTACCGGGATATTCCAGTTACATTATTGGGGAGGTTAGCTGTTGATAGTTCTTATTCCGGTCGGGGTTTTGGCGAACATTTGCTGCTGCATGCACTTGAAAATTGCCTGATTACCGCCGAAAAAACAATTGGTTCTATAGCTGTGATAGTAGATCCAATTGATCAGGAAGCCATTGCTTTTTACAAAAAATACGGTTTTATTTTATTGCCTGGCAGTGGAAAAATGTTTTTGCCCATGCTCACAATTAAACACTTATTTAATTCACATTCCAAGTAAAAATCACCTTCAAATTTAATTTTAACAGAAAAAATGCAATTTTACTTTCAATTCATTTTGATTTTTAAATATAGTTTTTACATTTGCCTGCATAAATAAAAATTTAGTTAATGAAATTAGTTGCTACATACATTCTAGTCATTCTCGTGGTCATTTCTGGAAACACCGGGAAAGGGTAGAATTATATGTAGCTGTAAAGATATGGATAAGCCTTTCCCGAAAACGGGGAAGGCTTTTTTAATAATAAAAAAGAATATAAAGACTAAAAAGTATGCAAATTCCATTACGAAGCAACACGACCACACAGGGCCGCCGAATGGCCGGAGCACGAAGCCTTTGGCGCGCCAACGGAATGAAAGAGGAACACTTTGGCCGGCCGGTAATTGCCGTTGTCAACTCGTTTACCCAGTTCGTGCCGGGCCATGCCCACCTGCACGAAATCGGACAGCACCTGAAAGGGTTAATCGAGGAACAGGGCTATTTCGCCGCCGAGTTCAACACCATTGCCATCGACGACGGAATTGCCATGGGGCACGACGGCATGTTGTATTCCCTGCCTTCGCGCGATGTGATTGCCGACAGTGTGGAATACATGTGCAACGGGCACAAGGTGGATGCTATGATTTGCATTTCGAACTGCGATAAAATTACGCCCGGCATGCTGATGGCGGCTATGCGACTGAACATTCCGGCGGTGTTTGTTTCGGGCGGCCCCATGGAAGCAGGCGAAATCGGCGAAAAACATTTCGATTTGGTGGATGCCATGGTGATGGCGGCCGACAATTCGGTTTCCGACCAGGAACTTTCGGTAATCGAGCAAAATGCCTGTCCTACCTGCGGTTCATGTTCAGGTATGTTCACCGCCAATTCCATGAACTGTCTGGCAGAGGCTATTGGTTTGGCATTGCCCGGAAACGGAACCATAGTAGCGACCCACGCCAACCGCAAAAAACTTTTTGAAGAAGCAGTAGAAAAAATCGTTTCAGCCACCAAAAAATATTATTTCGAAGGCGACGAGTCGGTTTTGCCCCGGAACATTGCCACCCGCGATTCTTTTTTAAACGCCATGAAGCTGGATATCGCCATGGGCGGCTCCACTAACACGGTACTGCACCTGCTGGCTATTGCACACGAAGCTGATGTGGAATTCTCGATGAAGGACATCGACCGGCTTTCGCGCATTACACCAAACCTGTGTAAAGTTGCGCCCAGTTCCCACTATCACGTTCAGGATGTAAACCGGGCCGGAGGTATTCTTTCCATTTTGGCCGAGCTCGACCGTGCAAACCTGCTGGAGACTTCGGTCAACCGAATCGACGGAAGAACATTGAAAGAAGCCATCGAAGCTTATGATGTGACGAACAGCAACCTGTCGGCAGACGCCATGCAACGGTTTCTCTCTTCGCCCGGCGACGGAAAACGCAATTTAAAACTGGCGTCGCAGGAAAATTATTACACCGAACTGGATACTGATCGTAAAAACGGCTGCATCAGAAGTGTGGAACATGCCTACAACAAAGACGGCGGTTTGGCGATACTTTTCGGGAACATTGCAGAAAACGGCTGCATTGTAAAAACAGCCGGCGTTGATTCCTCCATTTTCAAATTCACAGGTACAGCCAAAGTTTTCGACTCACAGGAAGACGCTGTAAACGGAATTCTTGGCGATGCGGTGCAAAAAGGCGATGTAGTGGTCATTCGCTACGAAGGGCCCAAAGGCGGGCCCGGGATGCAGGAGATGCTCTACCCCACTTCGTACCTGAAATCGATGCAACTGGATAAATATTGTGCCCTGATTACCGACGGACGCTTTTCCGGCGGTACATCGGGCTTATCTGTCGGCCATGTTTCCCCCGAAGCAGCTGCAGGAGGTGCAATCGGACTTATTCAAAACAACGATAAAATTGAATTTGATATCGTTAATCGTTCAGTCAACCTGCTTGTTTCTGACGAAGAACTGGCCAAACGCCGGAAAACCGAAGAAGCAAAAGGAGAAAACGCTTTTAAACCCGGCAAAAGGGAACGGCAGATTTCTAAAGCCCTGAAAGCGTACGCCAGCCTGGTTTCATCAGCCGACAGGGGAGCCGTTCGGTTAATTGATTAAACATTGTGAAAATTATAAAATTTACAGATATGACAAAAAGAAAAGTTTCAGGTTCGCAGGCCGTTATTCTTTCATTGCTGGAAGAAGGTGTTGATACCATTTTTGGGTATCCGGGCGGTGCGATTATGCCTATTTACGATGCGTTGTATGATCACGATAAAAACGTTAAACACATTCTTACCCGCCATGAACAGGGCGCAGCACATGCTGCCGAAGGATATGCAAAAATTACCGGAAAAGCAGGAGTTTGTTTCGTTACTTCCGGTCCCGGAGCTACCAACCTTATTACCGGCATTGCCGACGCCATGATTGATTCCACCCCGCTGGTGTGTATAACCGGACAGGTAGCGTCGCCGTTACTGGGAACCGATGCCTTCCAGGAATCGGATGTAGTTGGTATTTCCATACCGGTTACCAAATGGAACTATCAGATTACTACGCCGGAAGAGATACCCGAAGCCATTGCACAGGCTTTTTACATTGCCCAAACCGGGCGTCCGGGGCCTGTTTTGCTCGACATTACCAAAGATGCCCAGTTTGGTGAACTGGAATTCGAATACAAAAAATGCCGGAAAATAAGGAGCTATGTTCCTGAACCCCAAATTGATCCCTTTAAAGTTAAGGAAGCGGCAGAGATTATCGATGCTGCTAAAAAACCCATGCTCTTGTTTGGTCAGGGTGTAATCATCGCCCAGGCCGAAGAAGAACTGAAAGCATTTGTGGAAAAAACCGGAATACCGGCTGCCTGGACGCTTCTGGGACTTTCAGCAATGCCGACCGACCACCCGCTGAACGTAGGTATGCTGGGGATGCACGGAAATTATGGCCCGAATTTGCTCACCAACGAAGCCGACGTGATTATTGCAGTGGGAATGCGGTTCGACGACCGCGTTACGGGGAAGGTGCCGGCCTATGCGCCCCAGGCAAAAATCATTCACCTTGAAGTTGACCCGTCAGAAATCAATAAAATTAAACGCGCTGATGTTGCCGTTCTTGGAAATGCAAAAAAAACCCTGAAAATGCTGACCGACAATGTAAAACCCAACCGTCACGATGAGTGGTTGAACAGGTTTAACGAATGTCGGGTAATTGAAAATGAAAAAATTATCCATAAAGACCTCTTCCCCGAAAAACCGGGATTGACCATGGGAGAGGTTATTCGCATTGCAGGTGACAAAACCAATCACGAAGCCATATTGGTTACCGATGTAGGTCAGCATCAGATGGTTGCTTCGCGCTACTTCAAATTCCGCCAGTCCCGAAGTAACGTTACCTCCGGGGGGCTGGGAACAATGGGCTTTGGCCTGCCGGCAAGTATGGGAGCTCAACTTGGAGCGCCAGACCGTACGGTTATAGCAGTTATTGGCGACGGCGGTTTCCAGATGACCATTCAGGAGTTGGGCACAATTGCACAAAATAAACTTCCGGTAAAAATTATTGTCCTGAATAATAATTTCCTCGGAATGGTGCGTCAGTGGCAGCAGCTGTTTTTCGAAAAAAGGTATTCATTTACCGAGCTGCAAAACCCCGATTTTATTACCATCGGTAAAGGGTTTGGCATTGACGGTCATAAAGTTACGGTTCGCGACGACCTGGAAAAAGGAATTCAGAAAATGATTGACCATGATGGTCCCTATTTGCTGGAGGTTGTTATTGAAAAAGAGGACAATGTGTTCCCTATGGTACCATCAGGAGCGTCAGTTTCGGACATTATTCTGGAACCCGGAACCCCCAAAGGTTAATACAGTTCTTACGAATTAACGCTAAAATTGATTAAAATGAAAAAAGAATATAATATAACCGTATTTTCAGAAAACCATATTGGTTTACTCACCCGAATCACAATTGTTTTTACGCGAAGGAAAGTAAATATCGACAGCTTGACGGTTTCTGAATCAGCGTTGCCTGGTATTTATAAATTTACCATTGTTATAAATTCTACCGAAGAACAGGTAATAAAAATTGTGGGGCAAATCGAAAAACAGATCGATGTGTTAAAAGCGTTTTACCATACGAACGACGAGATGATTTACCAGGAAATTGCCCTGTATAAAGTACCAACCGAAGCGCTTTTTGAAAACGACACCATTGAAAAAGTGGTCAGAAATTCGGGAGCACGAATTTTGGAAATTGCCAGAGAATATACGGTAATTGAAAAAACCGGTCACAAAGAGGAAACACAGGAATTGTTCGAAGAATTGAACAAAATAAAAGTGATGCAGTTTATACGTTCGGGCCGGGTTGCACTAACACGCGATCCGATAGAGCGGCTTTCCGAATTTTTAAAAGAACGCGATGCGTTACTCGAAAGCCTGGATTAAAATTCAGAATAAAAACTAAATTAAAAATGATAAATTTGCACCGTTTTTAATAAAAAAAATAAAAATTCATTACAATAATCAAAAATTATGGCACAAATTAACTTTGGCGGAGTAACCGAAAAAGTCGTCCTCCGCGAAGAATTTCCGGTAGAAAAAGCACGCGAAGTATTAAAAGACGAAGTCATCGCTATTATTGGCTACGGCGTTCAGGGACCGGCCCAGGCGCTGAACATGAAAGACAACGGGTTCAATGTCATTATCGGTCAGGCGCCCGAGTTCAAAGAAGATTGGGATAAAGCAGTCCGCGACGGTTTTGTCCCGGGTGAAACACTTTTCCCGGTGGAGGAAGCCGCCAAAAAAGGCACTGTAATTCAGTACCTGGTTTCCGATGCAGCGCAGCGCATTCTGTGGCCCAAATTAAAACCATGCCTGAATGAAGGCGATGCATTGTATTTCTCGCATGGCTTTTCTGTAACCTACAAAGACCAAACCGGTGTTATTCCGCCCGAAAACGTGGATGTAATCCTTGTGGCACCCAAAGGCTCGGGCGCAAGTGTACGCACCAACTTTTTGGCCGGAAACGGTATCAACTCCAGTTATGCCGTATTTCAGGACTACACCGGAAGAGCTGAAGAACGTGCCCTTGCACTGGGTATTGCCATCGGTTCGGGTTACCTCTTCCCCACTACTTTCGAAAACGAAGTGTATTCCGACCTCACCGGCGAACGCGGCGTACTCATGGGTGCATTGGCCGGAATCATCGAAGCCCAGTACAAAGTGCTGCGCGACAAAGGACACAGCCCGTCGGAAGCGTTCAACGAAACCGTGGAAGAACTCACGCAAAGCCTCATCCGCCTGGTTGACCAAAACGGAATGGACTGGATGTATGCCAACTGCAGCGCCACTGCACAACGCGGCGCCCTCGACTGGCGGCATAAATTCCGTGAAGCAACTTTGCCGGTATTTAATGAACTTTACGAAAGTGTAAAATCAGGCGTCGAAACCAAGCGAGTATTGGATTCCACTTCAAGTCCCGATTACAAAACCAGCCTGAACGCCGAACTTACCGAAATGCGCGAATCGGAATTGTGGCAGGCCGGAGCAGCAGTAAGAAAACTGAGACCGGGAAAATAA
>CAZXHP010000186.1:0-6954 GCA_964639655.1 uncultured Mariniphaga sp. | reverse complement strand
GCAGGTAGTCGTGCACCAGAATGATTTGTGAGTTTCCGCCCGAAACCAGCAGGCACAAAAACGGGAATTTTGGCGGAATGTATTCGCCCTCTTTTTCTTTAATAAACAGCGCCAGGACATGCCCCTGCAAATGGTTCACCTCGATGAGCGGAATACCCGCTGCCAGTGAAAAACCCTTGGCAAAGGAAGTCCCCACCAAAAGTGAACCAAGTAATCCGGGTCCGCGGGTAAATGCTACGGCCGATATTTCGTTTTTGGAAATTCCGGAACGGGCTATAGCGCGGTCAACCACCGGAATGATGTTTTGCTGGTGTGCCCGCGATGCCAGCTCGGGCACCACTCCTCCGTATTCCTCGTGCACTTTTTGCCCGGCCACCACATTCGACAAAATTACGCCGTCGCGAATAACAGCGGCGGAAGTATCGTCGCATGAAGATTCGATACCCAGAATGGTAATGCTGGCATTTTTTTTGTCGTTTATATACTTGTCAATCATTTTTTCGTTAATCATTAATATAACCTGAAGCCGTAAATTTAATGTGAGATTTATTAAACGTTACCGGTTAATAAAACAACTGCTTTCTTCCTGATTTTGTTCCGGGAAAAAGCTATGTTCGTGTCAAATTTTAAAAAGGGCAAAATTATCAAAAAAGGCTGGAAAATAGCAGGCATAATTTTAGTGTTCTTCATCGGGCTGATGGGGGGCGCTTATTGGGCTTTGCAAAGCAGCAGGGTACAGACTTATCTTACGCAGCGTCTGGCCAGTCGGCTGTCAGAAAAAACGGGTGCTCATTTTTCTGTGGGAAAAGTGGACGTAGCTTTTTTCAAAAGAGTGATTTTGCATGATGTGCTGGTGGAAGACCAAGCTGCCGACACACTTCTGTTTGTACATTCGGTTTCAGCAAAAATAGATTTATTAAAATTCAGAAGACAAAAACTTGCAATTGGGCAGCTGACATTGTCGGGAACCACACTCAATACCGGAAGAGATTCACTCAACCAATTCAATTTCAGTTTTATACTCGATTCGTTAAAACGGGATGAAAAAACAGAACGAAAACCGGGTGAGTGGGAATTAAGATGCAGCAATTTTGATTTTTCGAATGCAAAAGTTACTTTCCGTGATTTTCATCGTTCCGATCCTAAAATTATGAATATTAGGGACCTGGAGTTTACGGTATCCGATTTTTTTCTTCTGAATGATTCAGCCTTTATGGAAATTGACCGGTTAACCCTAAACGACGGAAAGGAGTTTGTGATCAATGAATTCAACTCGGTGTTAAATTTTTCAGGCAATACAATCAGACTGGAGAATTTGAATGTACAAACGGCATTTTCTGCGGTTTCCCAAAGTAATTTGTTGGTAGAGTTGCCCGATTCAGCCGAAAATTTTCTGGAAGCGGTCAGGTTCGATTTTGAGTTTTCGCATTCCCAAATCAGTTTTTACGATGTGGCGCTGCTCGTACCCGCACTTCGGGGCATGGACCAGGTTGTCGATATTTCGGGGCAAATTAGCGGAACAGTTAATGATTTGCGCGGCAGAAACATGGAACTGGCCACCGGAAAATACACCTATGGCCTAATGGATTTTTATGCCAACGACTTAACCAAAACTGATGCCATGTACCTGTTTTTAGACCTGAAACAGTCGCGAACAACTTTTGCGGAGCTCAGCCGGATTAAATTACCGGGGAACGGCCGTGCGAAGTACCTGAGTTTTCCGCAGGAACTTTACGATGCCGGACTGGTGACTTACCGCGGAAATTTTACAGGTTTTTTAACCGATTTTGTGGCATACGGAACCCTCACCAGTGAAATGGGAACCATTGCCACCGACCTTTCGGTGGTGCCTGACGAAAGAAAAAGCGTTACTTACCGCGGAACACTCGCTACAAAGGATTTCAGACTGGGGGAACTTATGAAAAATGAACACGTCGGCAACATTACTTTTAATGGCAGAGTCGATGGTATTTTTGAAATTCAGACCAGGTTGGTAGCCGGCGAATTCGAAGGGACTATTCAACAAGTGGATTTGAACGATTACTCGTATGAAAATATTCGCCTCGACGGCTTGCTCGACAACCGGATGTTTGACGGCCTGGTTGTGATGAACGACTCCAACCTGCAGTTCGATTTTTTGGGGAAAGTGAATTTTAACCCCGATGTTCCTGTTTTTGATTTCAGGCTCGACCTTAAAAAAGCATTGCTTGGAAA
Source organism: uncultured Mariniphaga sp. (assembly GCA_964639655.1). Lineage (GTDB taxonomy): Bacteria > Bacteroidota > Bacteroidia > Bacteroidales > Prolixibacteraceae > Mariniphaga. Next base: position 4,740 of record CAZXHP010000186.1, on the reverse strand, counting down.
ATTAAATTTGAGCGATAAATTTCCGGAAGCGGAACTGGCATTTTTAATGAACGCCAACTTCTCGGGAAGCAGAATAGACAACCTGGGCGGAACAATCAGAGTGGAAAATGGCGCCTACAAAAACCGGAACGGGGAACTGAATCTGGGGGGAATGGAATTGCAGTCGATTTCCAGCGGATTGAACAATTACATTACATTCACGTCCGGTTTCTTCGATTTTGAGATCAACGGCAGTTTTTATGCCCAAAGTATTCAGGATGCACTGAAAAAAAGCATGTATAAATACCTCCCAACCGTTGGCTACAATCCGCAGGAACAAGCGAAAGCGAATAAATTTGGATACCAGGTCGATGTAAAAAATCTGGATAAATTAACCGCGGTTTTTCTTCCCCAGGTTAAAGTTGAAACACCTTTTTTACTTTATGGCCAGATGGACTCCGAAAATTCGGTGTTTGAGCTAAAAGGCAGTATTCCGGGAATTCAGACGGAAGGGATGATGATACGGAATATTTTTATCGGGAACAGCCCGAGAGAGGAGTTGTTTGCATCGCGCTTCAGGTTTGGAGAAATTCTGTTAAAAAATGGGATGAAAGTGGATAATCTTACTATCGACTCCGAAATTGCCGAAAATATTGTTGCAAATAAAATAACCTGGGGAAAAGAAAACGACCAAAAATACAGCGGAGAAATTGTATCCCGTGCAATAATCAGCCAAAATTCGGAAAATTCAAAAATTCGGGCAGAAATTGAAGGGTCTTCTTCCCAAATTTTTATCGGAGATTCGCTTTGGCAAATTAATCCGTTTACCGCCGGGATAGACAGTTCTTCAATTAAAATCAACAATCTAAAAATACAGGGAGGTGAACAGCAAATTGTTTTTGACGGTGCAATTGCAGAAAATGACTCCAGCCTGATGATGGTGCTTTTTGACAATATTTTGCTGAATAAATTTGGCGCCTATCTGGAAAAAGAATTGCCAATAAATGGCATTTTGAACGGTTCGGTTCAGTTGCAGGATTTTTACGGACAACGCCTGTTTTATTCTGACGTTTCTATCGACCGGTTTAATTTTCGCGACCAGGAGATAGGAGATGTTTCGGTTTACAATCAGTGGGACCAGGAAGAGCAGGTAGTAAAAACTGAAATGAAAATTGAGAAAAATAACCGGCAAAGTCTTTTGGCCGGCGGCTTTTTTAATCCGGAAACAAAAGAGTTGCTGTACAATGCAGAATTCGACCACCTGTCGCTTGTAATTTTGGAAACGGTTATCCGGAAAAATTTTTCCAATTTTCATGGCAATGGTACCGGAAAGCTTAAAGTACACGGTACACCCGACAAAATTTTGTTGACCGGAGCTGTGGAAGGTCTTAATGCCGGACTTACCATCGATTATACCCAGGTGAGTTATAATTTTACTGATTCGGTTTATTTTAAAGGCGATACAATTTTATTCGACCGGATTTCGCTACACGATTTGGCCGGAAACCGCGGAACATTTGAAGGAACCATTGTTCATGAAAATTTTCAGGAAATGCAATATAATCTGGCCTTTTACTCACCGCGGCTCACGGCCATGAATACTACGGCACGCAACAATTCTCAGTTTTACGGGCAGGTAATTGTCAATGGCAGAATAGACATAAACGGCAGAGGCAAACAGGTGAGGCTTTCGGGTACCGGAACTACCCTTTCGGGAACCAATGTAAACATTTCGCTCGAAGACGAAAGTGAACTGGAACGCTACGATTTTATTCAGTTTGTTTCTACTGAAGACACCATTCGGGAACAGTTCTTGTTCAGGCAACGAGATGATGGTGATTTCAGCCTGGATTTAACCGTAAGGGCAACTCCCGAAGCCAGAACCCAGTTAATTTACAATGCACAAATTGGCGATATCATTCGTGCCCAGGGCGAAGGTGTTTTACGTTTCGGCATGAACAATGATGGTGAAATCACCCTGTCGGGGAGTTATACGGTTGAACGTGGCGATTATCTGTTTACCCTGCAAAACGTGATTAACAAACGATTTACCATCGAGCAGGGCGGAACCATAACCTGGTCGGGCGATCCGTATAACGCTATTCTTAACATCAATGCGGTTTATAAACTTAAAGCATCACTTTACGATTTGCTGGTCGATACCTATTCGAATGTAAATGTTTACCAGGGCCAGCGTATTCCGGTAGAATGCAAAATTTTGCTCACCGAAGAACTGTCGAACCCAAATATCAATTTTGAAATTGATTTTCCAACCATCGATGCGCGGTATGTTGAAGTGGTTAAACAGTATTTCAGCACCCAGGAAGATATGAATAAACAAATACTTTCTTTGGTTGTACTCGGAAAATTTTATACTCCTGAATACCTGCGCGGAACTTACGAGGCACAAAACCCAAACCTGATAGGCACAACAGCCAGCGAGCTGTTTTCGAACCAGTTAAGCAACTGGTTATCGCAAATTAGCAATAATATAGATATTGGTTTAAATTACCGGCCGGGGAACCAGATTACCAACGACGAGATTGAACTGGCGCTTAGCACACAAATGTTTAACGACCGGGTTACAATAAACGGAAACATCGGGAATAACAACAATCCCAACTCAGGAAATAACAGTCAGTTGGTGGGCGATTTCGATGTAAACGTAAAACTGATTCCCAACGGTAAAATCAGGTTTAAAGCCTACAACCGTTCGAACAATAACCTGATTTACGAGACTGCCCCATACACCCAGGGTGTTGGGTTTACTTTTACCGAAGAATACAATACTTTTGATGATTTATTGGACAAAATGAAAGCAATTTTTACACGGAAAGATGAAGAATAACGGTTAATCTGTTATCTTCGTTGGCTTCAAAACCTGGTACTTAAATGAACTTTACAGGGAAAAATATCTGGATAACAGGGTCTTCCTCGGGAATTGGAGAGGCTGTGGCTATTGAAATTTCCAAACATAATGTTCATCTCATTCTTTCGGGAAGAAATGAAACATTGTTACGCGTTGTGGCTGAAAAGTGCAGGGAAAACGGCAGTACAGCCGACGTAATTCCCTTCGATTTGGCCAATGAAAACGCTATTTACGAAGCGGCAAAAGAGGTGATTTCTCGAAAAATAAAAATTGACGGTTTGTACCATTTTGGCGGAATAAGTCAGCGGTCGTTTGTAACCGAAACGCCGCTGCAGGTTGACCGGAAAATTTTTGAAGTGAATTTTTTTGGAACAGTGACACTTACCAAAGCTGTTTTACCGTGGATGATTAAAAACGGGGGCGGACAAATTGCCGTTACATCGAGCATTGTGGGAAAATTCGGTTTTCCTTACCGATCGGCTTATTCTGCATCGAAACACGCGTTGCACGGTTTTTTCGAAAGTCTGAGGGCTGAAAACAAAGATAACAACATCAGGGTGGCGGTTATTATTCCCGGGCGAATTAAAACAAAGGTTTCAGTGAATGCTCTAAATAAAGAAGGCAAGCCACACGGCCAAATGGATGAAGGGCAGGATAAAGGCAAAACCGCCGAATGGGCAGCCCGTAAAATTGTCAGCAAACTGGAAAACGAACGAAAAGAAATTATGGTGGGCGGAAAAGATTTACTGATGGTATATATTCGGAAATTTTTCCCTCCGCTCTATTATTATATGGCATCGAGGGTGAAACCATTATAAAACAAGATAACGTAAAAAATGGCAGTGAAAATTAACGGAATACAGCAATTGGGCGTTGGAGTTGAAAATCTTCAGGAAGCCTGGAAGTGGTATCGCGAGCATTTTGCTATGGATATTCGTATGTTCGAAGATGAAGCGATTGCTGAACTGATGTTGCCTCACACAGCCGGAAAACCACGGCCCCGGCATGCAGTACTGGCGCTGAATATGCGCGGCGGTGGCGGATTTGAAATCTGGCAGCACAAAGGGAAAAAACCCGAACCACCGGCATTTGAAATAAAATTGGGCGACCTCGGTATTAATATTGGCAAGCTGAAAACCGACAATATACAGAAAGCTTATCAGAAATTTTCGGAATCAGGCTTGAACATTTTGGGAGAAATTTCAACCGACCCTTCCGGGAAGGAACATTTTTACCTGAAAGATCCTTATGAAAACCTTTGGGAGGTAAAACACGAACGGGAAGTTTTCCGACGCGAAAAGTCGGTGAACGGCGGAGTTCTCGGCGTTGTAATTGGCGTAAAAAATGTGGGAGCGAGCCTGAAAGTTTATCAGGAAATATTGAAATACGATACAGTTATTTACGACAAAACAGGTTTGTTTCCCGACTTTGCCGGTTTGCCGGGCGGTAAAGGAAAATTCAGACGTGTTTTACTGAAACATTCAGATGTGAAAAGCGGCGCATTCAGCCCGTTTTTCGGATCTTCCTATATTGAACTTGTGCAGACGCTGGACCGTGAACCGTGTGATATTTATGAAGGACGAATCTGGGGCGACCCCGGATTCATCCACCTCTGTTTCGATATCAATGGCATGGATAAACTTCGTGAACATGTAAATCAAACAGGTTTCCCCTTTACGGTGGACAGCGCCCGCGATTCAGACAGTTTCGATATGGGTGAGGCAGCCGGAAACTTTGCCTACATTCAGGCGCCTGAAGGAACGCTCATAGAGTTTGTGGAAACCCATAAAATACCCATTCTGAAAAAAATTGGCTGGTTTGTGGATTTCAGGAAAAGAGGAAACCATCCGTTACCAAACTGGCTGCTAAAAATGTTCAGATTTATGCGGGTA
>CAZXHP010000185.1:0-7029 GCA_964639655.1 uncultured Mariniphaga sp. | reverse complement strand
GCACTTATTTTGCTCATTATCAATTATTTAACATTGTTTTTAACGAAGTATTGTGTAGTAAGGTCGTGCCCGGTTTCTTTCCGGCGTAGTATTTTTTCCATTCGCCCTGCAAATCAATACAATTTGAATTAATTTTGGTTGCGGAAAACTGCCAGTCAACAGCCGGTTTTTGAAGTTGTAATGCACCATAAACATGCAATGCCCCGGACCGCATTTCACTATGCCATTGAAAAAAACCCGGCAAATGGAGAAAAAAAGCACTGTCCGAAGAATAATACCAAACGGAAACAAAAATAGCACGGGTAACCAGTGTTTTAGGCAATATATTGGTTCGACAAATTACATATTACAGAAAAAACTGACTTCTGTCATTTTTTTCTATATTTGGGGGCATTTATAAAAAAGAACCAAATTTTAGACGGAACTTTTGCCGTTTTTTAATGTTAATTATTGTAATACTTAAAAAAAATAAAAATTAAAAAAGATACAAGCATGTTTGACGCAGACTTAATCGAAAAAGTTTATGAGCATTTGCCAAAAAGGGTTGAAGCAGCAAAAAAGAAGCTGAATCGTCCGCTTACTTATGCCGAAAAAATTCTTTACGCCCACTTGTTCGAAACGCAACCGCTTGAAGTATTTGACCGCGGAAAAAATTATGTGGACTTTGCACCCGACCGTGTTGCCATGCAGGATGCCACGGCTCAAATGGCCCTGTTGCAATTTATGAATTCGGGCAAAGATACCACAGCAGTACCATCGACGGTTCATTGCGACCACTTGATTCAGGCGCGGGTTGACGGAAAAACCGATCTGGGTGTAGCTTTTAATGCCAACAAAGAAGTTTTCGACTTTCTCGAATCGGTTTCCAACAAATACGGAATCGGATTCTGGAAACCCGGAGCAGGTATAATACACCAGGTTGTTTTGGAAAACTATGGGTTCCCCGGCGGAATGATGATTGGAACCGATTCGCACACGCCCAATGCCGGCGGACTGGGAATGGTTGCAATTGGAGTGGGCGGTGCCGATGCCGTGGATGTAATGGCAGGAATGCCCTGGGAACTCAAAATGCCAAAACTTATTGGCGTTAAATTAACCGGGAAGTTGAACGGCTGGACCGCCCCAAAAGATATTATACTGAAAGTGGCGGGAATCCTCACGGTAAAGGGCGGAACAGGAGCTATTATCGAGTATTTTGGCGAAGGTGCAGAATCGATTTCTGCAACGGGAAAAGGCACTATCTGCAACATGGGTGCCGAAGTAGGTGCAACAACCAGTTTATTTGCCTACGACGACAGCATGGAACGTTATCTGAAAGCCACTGGAAGAGCAAAAGTTGCCGAATTGGCCAAAGGTCTGAAAGACCTGCTTGCACCCGATCCGGAAGTTTACCGGAATCCTGAAAAATATTACGACCAGGTTATTGAAATTAACCTTTCTGAACTGGAACCGCACATCAACGGACCATTTACCCCCGACCTGGCAACCCCGGTATCAGAAATGAAAACAACCGCTGAAAAAAACAGCTGGCCGCTGAATGTTTCCGTGGGTTTAATCGGAAGTTGCACCAACTCTTCCTACGAAGATATTTCGCGTGCGGCGTCAATCGCCAAACAAGCTGTTGAAAAAGGGCTTAAAGCAAAAGCTGAATTTACCATCACACCCGGTTCCGAACAGGTGAGATTTACCATTGAACGCGACGGCTACATCGACATTTTCGAGCAAATGGGCGGCAAAGTGTTTGCCAATGCATGTGGCCCGTGTATCGGCCAATGGGCAAGACCCGGCGCCGACAGGAATGAAAAAAATACCATTGTCCATTCGTTTAACCGGAATTTCTCGAAACGGAACGATGGAAATCCCAATACCCACGCATTTGTTACTTCTCCTGAACTGGTAACAGCATTAGCCATTTCAGGACGGCTCGATTTTGATCCGGTTAACGATACCCTCACCAATGAAAAAGGTGAAAATGTCAAACTCGATCCTCCTACCGGCTACGAACTACCCGTCAACGGATTCGACGTTCAGGACCCCGGGTACCAGGCCCCGGCGAAAGACGGCTCCAAAGTTTCCGTGAACGTCGCTCCCGATTCGGACCGACTGCAACTGCTTGAACCTTTTAAACCATGGGACGGCAAAAACATTACCGGAGCCAAACTTCTCATTAAAGCTTTGGGCAAATGCACTACCGACCATATATCTATGGCAGGCCCGTGGCTGCGTTTCCGCGGTCACCTCGACAATATATCGAACAACCTGCTCATTGGCGCCACCAATGCATTCAACAACGAGGCAAATAAAGTTAAAAACCAACTTACCGGCGAATACGGCGAAGTACCTAAAGTACAGCGTGCCTACAAAGCTAAAGGTATTCCCACAATAATTGTCGGCGATCATAATTACGGAGAGGGTTCATCGCGCGAACACGCTGCTATGGAGCCCCGTCATCTGGGCGTTAGAGCTGTAATCGTTAAATCGTTTGCCCGAATTCATGAAACCAACCTGAAAAAGCAGGGAATGCTCGGGCTGACTTTCGATAATGAAAACGACTACGATCGGATTCAGGAAGATGATACCTTTAACTTTATTGACCTGGATACTTTTGCACCCGGGAAGCAACTCACCGTTGAAGTGCTTCATGCCGACGGAACAAAAGATACCGTTAAATTGAATCATACCTACAACCAGCAACAAATTGAATGGTTCAAAGCCGGTTCGGCACTCAATCTGATTAAAAAACAAAATTAAATAGGAAAAATATATGCAAAAAATCAAAGTTCAAAATCCTGTGGTAGAACTCGATGGCGACGAAATGACACGGGTAATCTGGAGTTTTATCAAAGAAAAATTAATTTTGCCTTACCTCGATATCGATTTAAAATATTACGACCTGGGCATGGAAAGCCGTGACGCAACGGATGACCAGATTACAATCGATGCTGCGCACGCTATTCAAAAATACGGAGTTGGAGTAAAATGTGCCACCATCACCCCCGACGAAGCCCGGGTTGAAGAATTCGACCTGAAACACATGTGGAAGTCACCCAACGGTACTATCCGTAACATCCTTGGCGGAACCGTTTTTCGCGAACCCATTCTTATTAAAAATATTCCGCGACTGGTTCCCGGTTGGAAAAAACCGATTTGCATCGGTCGTCATGCATTTGGTGACCAGTACCGGGCGACCGACTTTGTTACAAAAGGAAAAGGAAAACTGACCATAACATTCACACCCGATGACGGCAGTGAACCAATTTCGCATGAAGTGTATCATTTCGAAGGCGACGGCGTGGCAATGGCCATGTACAATACCGATGAGTCAATCAGAGGGTTCGCCCGTTCATGCATGAACCAGGCGATTTTAAAAAAATGGCCGCTCTACATGTCAACAAAAAACACTATTCTCAAAAAATACGACGGCCGTTTTAAAGATATTTTCCAGGAAGTTTTCGAAACCGAATACAAAGAAAAATTTGAAGAAACCGGAATTACATACGAACACCGTTTAATTGACGACATGGTAGCTGCCGCGCTGAAATGGGACGGCGGATTTGTGTGGGCCTGCAAAAATTACGACGGAGATGTTCAAAGCGATACCGTAGCACAGGGATTTGGTTCGCTCGGGTTGATGACCTCTACCCTGGTAACACCCGATGGAAATACAATGGAAGCCGAAGCTGCACATGGAACAGTTACAAGGCATTTCAGGCAGCATCAAAAGGGTAATCCGACTTCAACCAACCCCATTGCCTCCATATTTGCGTGGACACGCGGTTTGGAATTCAGGGGGCGACTGGATAAAAACCAGGATTTGATAAACTTTGCCAATACCCTGGAACAAGTCTGCATCGAAACCGTAGAATCGGGTAAAATGACAAAAGACCTGGCGCTGATTATACACGGAAAAGATTTGAAGGAAGAACACTACCTTACAACAGAAGGATTTCTTGAAGCTTTGGATGAACACCTTCATGAAAAACTGAATGCGTGAAAGATAAAACACCGGAAACGGTACTTTAGTCACTTAAATGGTATAGGTAAAACAGCGGTTTCTCCTGAAAGAAAACCGATTTTTGAAAGTTGGCAGTTGCTTAAAATGAATAAAATAACAATTAAAAAAGGAAATCTGGTGGTTCCCGACCAACCAACCGTCCCTTTCATAGAAGGAGACGGAATTGGAAAGGATATTACCGGTCCTTCACAAAAGGTAGTCGATGCCGCTGTACAAAAAGCGTACGACGGCAAACGCAAAATTATCTGGAAGGAAGTTTTGGCCGGCGAAAAGGCTTTCAGAAAAACCGGTAATTACCTGCCGGAAGAAACACTGGAAGCTTTTAAAGAACACCTTGTGGGCATAAAAGGGCCACTGCAAACGCCTGTCGGAGAGGGAATCCGGTCGCTAAACGTGGCACTCCGGCAATCGCTCGACCTGTTCGTTTGCCTCAGACCGGTGCGCTGGTTTAAGGGCGTTCCTTCACCCATCCGCTACCCTTCGCTGGTTGACATGCATATTTTCAGGGAAAATACCGAAGATATTTATGCGGGGATTGAATATATGGCAGGTGATGTGGATGCCAACAAGTTGCGCGATTTTCTGATAAAAGAAATGGGCGTGAATAAAATCAGGTTTCCGGAATCGTCTTCTTTTGGAATTAAACCTGTTTCCAAAGAAGGTTCAGAAAGGTTAATCCGGGCTGCCGTTCAATATGCCATCCATCGCGAACTCCCTTCGGTAACCTTTGTGCACAAAGGGAACATTATGAAATTTACCGAGGGTGCATTTAAAATCTGGGGCTACGATTTGGCCGAACAGGAGTATGGCGACAAAACGTTTACCTGGAGACAATTTGAAAAAATAAGAGATGAAAAAGGCCGGCTCGACGCTGAAACAGCTTTGGAAGAAGCACAAAAAGCAGGAAAAGTAATCGTTAAAGATGTTATTACCGACGCCTTTCTGCAGGAGTCGTTGCTGAAACCCTATAACCATTCGGTAATTGCCACCATGAACCTGAACGGCGACTATATTTCCGATCAGCTTGCCGCAATGGTCGGTGGCATCGGCATTTCGCCGGGGGCAAACATCAATTACCAGAGTGGCTACGCCATTTTTGAAGCTACCCACGGAACAGCGCCCGATATAGCGGGGTCAGGAAAAGCCAATCCCAGTTCACTCATCCTTTCCGGTGTAATGATGCTGGAATATATGGGATGGTACGAAGCGGCGGAAGACGTTTACGATGCAATGGAACATGTATTTGCAAAACGTAAAGTAACGTCCGACCTGTTTGCGCAAATGGAAGGGGCCCAACTGCTTTCAACGTCAGCTTTTGCCGACGAAATCATCAAAAATATGCATTAAAAGAAAATAATAAAAAATCAAAATAAATAAAAGAAGATGGAATACATTAAGTATCGTTTTTTTCAAAAAGCAAGCAAGTGCTCCAAAGAGTTTCAACGGATTAAAAATGATCATGCCGACAAGGTAATCGCACACGTAACGCTCGGACAGGTTTTAACCGGAATGAAAGGCATTCCACTGCTGGTTACCGACACCTCGAAGCTTGACCCGAACGAAGGAATCCGTTTTAAAGGGTATTCAATTCCCGAGTTACGTGAAAAATTGCCCAAAATTGCGCCCGACGGGGAACCGCTGCCTGAAGGTTTGTTTTACCTGATGCTTATAGGTGAAATACCCACCCGGGAAGATGTGAACAACCTTTCGAAAGATTTCGCCACACGCGCCCACGTGCCGCAACATGTTTTCGATGTGATAGACGCGCTGCCTAAAAACTCGCGTCCGATGACACAGTTCAGCGCTGCCATTTTAGCCATGGCTACCGAATCTATTTTTCAGAAAGCCTACCGTGCAGGTGTGAACAAAAAATATTACTGGGATTCTACCTACGAGGATGTAATGAACCTTATTGCACGTCTGCCCCACATTGCAGCTTACATTTACCGCCGCAATTTTCACAATGAAAAACACATTGAACCCAACCCGCGTCTCGACTGGGCAGGCAATCTGGCCCACATGATGGGTTTCGATTCGGAAGATATTCACCGGTTATTCCGTCTTTACATGGTTATTCATGCCGACCATGAAGGTGGAAATGTTTCGGCACACACGGCGCATTTGGTAGGTTCGGCGTTAAGTAATCCGTATTATGCTTATGCCGCAGCCATGACAGGGCTCGCAGGTCCGCTTCACGGTTTTGCCAACCAGGATGTAATTCACTGGATGTTCCAGATGATTGAAGACCTCGATACAGAAACACCAACCGACGAACAGGTGGCTGCCTACATTAAACAAACACTGGAAGAAGGCCGTGTTATTCCGGGATACGGACATGCTGTACTGCGTAAAACCGACCCACGGTTCACCGCACAGCAGGAGTTTGCAGAAAGATACGTTAAAGACGACCCGATGATTAATCTGGTAAACCAGTTGTACCGCGTGGTTCCACCAATTCTTTCCAACATCGGTAAAATTAAAAACCCATGGCCCAATGTCGATGCATTCAGCGGTTCGTTACTGTATCACTACGGAGTCAAAGAATACACCTTTTATACTGTTTTGTTCGGTGTTTCAAGAGCCCTCGGGGTTTTGGCATCGCTGGTGAACGACCGCGTTTACGGAATGCCCATCGAACGGCCAACCTCCCACCCGCTGCACTGGTACCGCGACCAGGTGGATGGCGAAGGCGACAACAAATGTTAAAAAATTTGTACGATGTAAAGCCGGTCGAACGACCGGCTTTTTTTATAATTTTTCCAGCTCGGCATTGCACTATTTTTTTAACAGCAACTTATTTATCATCTGACAAAAAAAGCGTATCGGAATGTTATAATTTGGCGATCAAAAAAACTTCATTAATTTCAATAATTATTGTGAACTATTAACTGTAAAATTATGGGGGAACAAATTGTTGTGGTTACCGGGGCCAACTCGGGAATTGGAAAAGAAACCGCATTAAAATTTGCCAATGCCGGTGATACGGTTATTATGGCATGCCGCAACCTGGAAAA
>CAZXHP010000184.1:0-7118 GCA_964639655.1 uncultured Mariniphaga sp. | reverse complement strand
TTGAAAACGACTACACCAAGGAAGAGATGAAAATGAACTGGGAAACCAAAAAAATTATGCACACCGATGCAGAAGTAAGCGCTACCTGCGTGCGTATCCCGGTTGCTCGTGCGCATTCAGAGGCTATCTGGGTAGAAACCGAACAATCGCTTTCGGTTGAGCAGGTAAAAGAAGTTTTCCAAAATACAGAAGGAATTACCGTGCTCGACAACCCGGCGGAAAAACAGTACCCGATGCCGTTGTTTGTTTCCGGGAAAGACGATGTGTATGTGGGCCGAATTCGTAAGGACATTACCGACCCGAACAGTATCACGTTCTGGTGTGTAGGCGACCAGATAAAAAAAGGCGCTGCATTGAATGCCGTTCAAATTGCCGAATGGCTGATTAAGGAAGGCGAAGTAAAATAATAGTTTCCCAGAATATTTTAAAAAAGAAGTTGTCAAAAAAACACGTTTCTGACAGCTTCTTTTTTATTTTTACACCAACGAAAACTACACTCAAATCATGGATAACATCGGAAAAGTTGAAGTACGGCAATTAAACATCGGCGATTACGAGGAAATGTTTAAATCGTTGCAGGAGGCTTATCCCAACTGGCCGGAAGATTACTGGGAAAAAAAAGACATCCGGAAACTGGTAAAAATTTTCCCGGAGGGACAGTTTGCGGTGGTGGTTGACGATGTGGTGGTTGGCTCAGCTTTGTCTATTATCGTAAAATACGAGTTGTTTGGCGACGACCACACCTACGAGGAAATTATTGGTAATTATACGTTCAACACGCACAATCCGAAAGGGAATACACTTTACGGAATCGATGTGTTCATCCGGCCCGAATACCGCGGAATGCGTTTGGGCCGCAGATTATACGACGCGCGAAAAGAGCTGTGTGAGAAGCTCAACCTGAAAGCCATTGTTTTTGGCGGACGAATTCCCAATTACCACAAATATTCCGCAGAAATGTCGCCTAAAGAGTACATCCAAAAGGTTAAATACAAAGAAATTCACGACCCGGTATTAAACTTTCAGATTTCCAACGACTTTCACGTAAAAAAAGTACTGAAAGGATACATGCCCGGCGACAAGGAATCGAAGGATTATGCTGTTTTGCTGCAATGGGACAATATTTACTACCAGAAAATTTCAGCTAAAGCAAGTGATTATAAATCGATTGTGCGGCTGGGACTGATTCAGTGGCAGATGCGGTTGTACAAAAACATCGATGAACTTTTTACCCAGGTGGAATATTTTGTGGATGCAGTGGCCAGCTACAACGGCGATTTTGTGCTCTTCCCCGAGTATTTCAACGCTCCGCTGATGGCCGATTACAACCACCTGAGTTATGCAGAGGCTATTCGAAAACTGGCCGAATATACCGATGAAATCCGCGAACGTTTTACTAATCTGGCCATTACCTACAACATTAATATTGTAACTGGCAGTTTCCCTTTGGTAAAAGACGAAAAATTGTACAATACCGGCTTTTTATGCCGAAGGAACGGGACTTATGAAACCTACACCAAAATTCATATTACTCCCGACGAAATTAAAACCTGGGGACTTTCGGGTGGGGATGCTATCGAGGTTTTTGAAACCGACTGCGGACCGGTTGGCGTTTTAATTTGCTATGATGTGGAGTTCCCCGAACTTTCCCGAATCCTGGCCCAGCAGGGGATGAGTATTTTGTTTGTGCCCTTCCTCACCGACACGCAAAACGGGTATTCGCGGGTTCGCTATTGCGCCCGTTCGCGTGCCATCGAAAATGAATGCTACGTAGCCATTGCCGGTTGTGTGGGCAATTTACCCAAAGTAGAAAATATGGATATCCAGTTTGCCCAGTCGGTAGTATTTACACCCAGCGATTTTTCTTTTCCTGCCAATGGAATTAAAGCTGAAGCCACGGCCAACACCGAAATGATTCTTGTTGCCGATGTGGATCTCGATTTGCTAAAAGAGCTGCATAACTTCGGTGCAGTGCGTAACCTGAAAGACCGGCGCACTGATTTATATTCGGTTTGTTTAAATTCTGATAAAATTCCCTTTAACACAAAAAAGGTCTGATAGGAAAACAATCCCGGAAAAATAGTGAATTATCAGGAAAAATTCAGTTTATCCGGCCCTGTTATTCCTCTTCGTCCCACGTAATGTCGTACAAATAATCGTTAAACGGAAACCGCTGGGAATGAACTACTTTTACCTCATCGTACAAAACTTTTTTCAATTCTTCGATATTTTCTTTTTGAGTAGCTGAAATAAAAACAGCCGGCAGGTTATTTTTTGCCATCCATGAGTTTTTCCATTCTTCAAGCGTAATGTTTTCTTTTGTTTTTGGCGTTAAATCATCTTCATCTTTTTGAACATGGGTAAAAGCATCGATTTTATTAAAAACGTAAATGTTGGGTTTATCACCCGAATCAATCTCTTTTAAAGTACTGTTTACGGTTTCAATCTGCTCTTCAAACCCCGCGTGTGAAATATCTACCACATGCACCAGAACATCTGCTTCGCGCACCTCGTCTAATGTCGATTTAAAAGATTCCACCAAATCGTGAGGTAATTTCCGGATAAATCCAACGGTATCGGCCAGCAAAAACGGCAGGTTCACTACTACCACCTTTCTTACGGTAGTATCGAGGGTTGCAAACAGTTTGTTTTCGGCAAACACATCCGATTTCGAAAGTAAATTCATAAGGGTAGATTTGCCTACGTTGGTGTACCCCACCAACGCTACCCTAACCAGTTTTCCGCGGTTTTTCCGCTGAGTAGCTTTTTGTTTGTCAATTTTTTTGAGTTGTTCCTTCAGCCGGGCAATTTTATCGAGAATAATCCGGCGGTCGGTTTCAATCTGCGTTTCACCCGGTCCACGCAATCCAATACCCCCGCGCTGGCGTTCGAGGTGCGTCCACATGCGTGTAAGGCGCGGCAGGAGATACTGGTATTGTGCCAGTTCTACCTGCGTTTTGGCATGTGCGGTTTTGGCACGCCGGGCAAATATATCGAGAATAAGGTTAGTGCGGTCAAGAACTTTGCATTCCAAACGACGTTCAATATTTCGCAATTGCGTTGGCGTAAGCTCATCGTCAAAAATCACAGTATCGGCTTCCATCATCTTCATGTAATTGCCAATTTCTTCCAGTTTCCCCCGTCCGACAAAAGTTGAAACATTGGGGACATCTAACTTTTGGGTGAATTTTGTTAATACTTGTGCACCGGCTGTGTCAGCCAGAAATTCCAACTCTTCCAGGTATTCCATGGCCTGTTTTTCTTCCTGGTTGTTATAAATCAATCCGACCAGAACAGCTTTTTCGGTTTGCGGAGCGGTTTCAATCATACAAATCGTTTTCCTCTTTTTTAAAAATCCCCGGCTAACCGGGGATTAACCCAAGATCATAAAAAACTCCTGACCCCATAACGGGACCAGGAGCTTACTACTATTTTTTCCAACTTTCTACTGTAATACAAAATTAATTGGTACGGTATAAGATACACGAACCGGTTTTCCACGTTGTTTCCCGGGTTTCCAGTTTGGAAGTGTGTTCACCACACGCAGTGCTTCCTTGTCAAGTGACGGGTCAACTCCCCGTGCAATTCGTGCATCAGTTATCGAACCGTCGGTATTAACAACAAATGTCACATAAACACGCCCCTGGATTCCATTTTCCTGGGCAATTACCGGATACTTAATGGCATTGGCAATAAACTGCCTCAATGCGACTTCTCCTCCTGGAAATTCCGGCATATCTTCCACAATAAAGAAAACCTGTGTGTCTTCTTCTTCCTCTTCTTCTACGGTAGAAATAACCGGTGCCACATCGATAACCATATCATCGGTCACATCCGATTCTTCAATCATTAGTTCGTCTTCAATTTCCACATCGTCGTCCACAATATTCAATACTTCAACAACCTGTGGCGGTGGTGGCGGTGGCGGCGGTAGCTCCTGCTCCCGGGTAATCGGAATAATTTCTTCTTCAACTGCCTGCATTTCAACCTGTCCCAATGATTCAACTTTTTTGGGAGCGACTTTATACTCAAAGGCAGCAAGAACTACACCCAGTGCAATAACCAAACCCAACATCAGGAAAAGATTCCTTTTGTTTTCAAGGTCTGCTTTCGATGATTTTTTAACTTCCATAGTACTTGTTTTTATTAGTTTCTTTTACAATTTCCATACCCAATAAAAGTGGGCTAAAGATAAAAAATAATTGTCACTTGCAAATCAATTTATTTCGATATTTCATAAAGCAGTGCCAAATCCTGCAATGAACACAGTTCATGATCTGTTTTATTTTTTAGAACTTCTCTTTACCAAAAATAAAGGCCACAAAAACTTTACCACAATTTAGAAACTGTTTTGATTTCCTATAACAGCTGTCCTAAACAAAATGAATATTGTTGTCATTGCTGTCCGGGAAAATTGGTTGGTGATTAGTTCGATGGTTTGCTGGTTCACTTCATCCCAAACCACAACGCTGCGAAGTTCTTTGGGTATTTAGCTTTGCTATTTTCTTCTGAAAGCTCAATATACTCGTCAACCAGAATATGCCGGCACCTGTTATCAAAAAATTCAAAAAAATTTATCGTGCTGCCGAAAGCGGTATTCTGCACCAGATGAAAAAGGCCAGTCCAGGCAAACTGTTTATTCCGACGCCTTCGGTCGATTCCACCTGCGGTTGCAACGACTGCACCTATATGAAGCTGAACAGCTTGCAAAAATTGTATGTGTGCTTGAAATACGAACAGCCGGAAGTGACATTGCCTGCCGATGTAATTGCAAAAGCCCGCATCCCCATCGTACGGATGCTGGAAATTTCGAAGTAATAATACAGACAATAGATGTTAAGACACAAGTATCAAGACAATAAACAGAATAAGTTCTTTGGCCTTGATACCTGATACTAAATGTCTTGATACTGGAATTAAACTCTCCTTCTGCTTTTCCAGGAATACCCTGTAATTTCTTTTTTATTAGGGAAAACAAAGCTGAATGCCAATGCCAGCAGCACACTGGAAACCAGTCCCACGAAACCAAATAACAGAAATGAAAGCGCAGTATGATTTTTTACCAAAATTAAAATTGCAATGCCTGCTAAAACTCCTGTAAGTGCAGCGTTCCCTGAGATACGCGGGAAAAAGATTCCCATCACAAACAGAGCGCCCAGTCCTGCGGTGAGCAAACCCAAGAAGGTGTTGAACTGGTCCCACAACGAGGCAATGTTCCAGGTGGCCAGCATCAGCGCCATCGTAATTCCAAACAAGCCAACAATAATTCCCGACCAGCGGGCCACGGCCATATTGCTTTTATGATTTGATTTTGTTGCCAGTACTTTGTAAAAATCGGTGGTAATGACTGCCGAAACTGAATTGATGTTGGACGAAAGCGTGGACATGGCCGCCGCAAAAATGGCTGCAATAAGTAATCCGGCTACTCCCGAGGGCATTTGCGACACGATAAACTGCGGAAACACCGAATCGATGTTGGGGTTGAGCACCGACATGTGTTCCGGATTGGACGTATAATACGCATACAATCCGGTTCCAAGTAAAAAGAAAATAATCGTCACCGGAATGCTCAGAAATCCGTTGAGCCAGATGCTGCGGCCGGTGGCTTTTTCATCTTTCGTGGTCATGTAGCGCTGCACCACACTTTGGTCGCTGGTGTAGGTGATGAGCGTGTTGGCAAATCCTCCAATAAGCACCACCCAAAACACCGGCTGCGAAAAATCGAACCGGAAATCGAAAGTTTTAAATTTCTGATGTTCACCGGTAATTTCGAAAAATCCGCTCAGGCCGCCTTCCACTCCAGCGAGCATAAACGCCAGGGCAACAAAAGCGCCGCCCAAAAGAATGAATCCCTGAATAACGTCGCCCCAAACCACTGCTTCCATACCGCCGCTGGTACAGTAGATGATAGTTACTACTCCCATGATAATAATGGCCCAGTAAATACTGAATCCGGTAACGGCGTTCAGTGCCAGAGAAGGCAGAAACAGCACAACGGCAATGCGGCTCACCATAAAAAACACAAACAGCGCCGATGCCAGCCACCGCACCGCCCGGTTAAACCGCGCCTCGAGGTACTGGTAAGCCGTATCGAAATTGAACCTTCGGAAAAAGGCCAAAAAATAGCGGATGACAATGGGCGCCACCATAATAATGGCCATGTTAAACATAAACATGCGCCAGTCGTCGGCATACGATTTGGCAGGAATGGCAATAAATGTGATAGCGCTGAGCGTGGTGGCAAAAATGCTGATGCCCGCAGCCCACCAGGGAATCCGGCCCCCCGCTTTGAAAAAATCATCGGTGCTGTTTTCGCGACGCATAAAAAAGAACCCCAGCAGCAACATGCCTATGAAATAGACTCCCAGCACCAGGTAGTTTAGCCAACCGAAAACCGGTTTAACCGAAAACCGGATTTCATGCAACAACGGCGTTCGGGTTGCCGGCCTGATTTCGCCGCCGGGAACAACCACTGCGCCATTCCAAACAACAGCCGGAGCAACGGCTACGGGTGCTCCGTCCCAGCTTCCTGCGTCGAACCACACATCGGTTACCGTATTGTAAATTTTCAGTTTTGAATGGAATCCGGAATGGTTTATCCACAACGAATCGCGTAGTTGCCGGGCACTTTCATCGCCGTTTTGCATGGCGTGAATGGCTTGTTCAACTTTAGTAAAGGTTTCACCCGAATCGCCACCGGTCACCACAATGTGAGAGGCGCCAATGGATGCAGCCGAAGCCACTGCCAACGGAAATTCCATGTCCTTTTTCTTTTCCCATTTTCCCTCCGATGGCCGGAACCGAAAAACATGCGAATAAAAAGTTGTAGTAATATCGCCCTCTTTTTTTAACCGTCCGCCAAAAACGTGCAGGCTTACCTCCTGGCCGTCCATCTGGGCAACGGCAGAAGCGCCGGATACCGGCAGCGGGAAATCGGGAAGGGTTTTCCAGCCTTCTGAAAGCCTTGAAACATCCAGCGCCAGAAACTGGCTGGTTGCGCCTTTTTCACTTTCTCCGCCCACTACATAAACCGTATTTCCAATAACCGCGGCAGCCGGACTTTTTACCGCCACAGGCAAAGCCGGGTATTCTGAAATATCAACCGAATTGCCGTTCCA
>CAZXHP010000183.1:3366-7144 GCA_964639655.1 uncultured Mariniphaga sp. | reverse complement strand
TATGGCTTACGACAAATTTTCAAAAATAACTTCTCCGGCTGTTCCGCTGCCGGTAGAAAATGTGGACACCGACCAGATTATTCCGGCCCGTTTTTTAAAGGCTGTTGAACGTAAAGGATTTGGCGACAACCTGTTTCGCGACTGGCGTTACAACAAAGATGGAAGTCCGAAAGCGGATTTTCCGCTAAATGATTCAAAATACAAAGGAAAAATTTTAGTTGCAGGGAAGAACTTCGGCAGTGGCTCCAGCCGCGAACATGCCACCTGGGCGATTTACGACTACGGATTCCGTGTGGTGGTTTCCAGCTTTTTTGCGGATATATTCAAAAACAATGCACTCAATACCGGGTTGTTGCCGGTTGTAGTTTCACCCGAATTTCTTCAAAAAATATTCGATGCCATCGAAAATAATCCGTTAACTGAATTTGAAACGGATTTGGAAACTCAAACCTTCACTATTCTGGCGACTGGCGAATCCGAAGGTTTTGAAATCAATCCGTATAAAAAACACTGTTTGCAGAACGGGCTCGACGATATCGACTATCTGGTAGCCATGAAAAATGAAATTGCAGCTTTCGAGGTTGCAGGATAAATTTTAGAAACAAAAAAATGACAGGCAAAACAGTTGAAATAGAAGGGAAACGACTAACTATAATGGATACTACCCTACGCGATGGAGAGCAAACCACAGGGGTTTCGTTCAGCGAGGGAGAAAAATTGAGCGTGGCAAAGTTGCTGCTGGAAGATGTTCGGGTTGATCGCATCGAAATTGCATCAGCACGGGTTTCCGATGGTGAATTTAAAGGCGCACAACGTGTTTTGCGCTGGGCTGCTGAAAGAGGCTGTCTCGACCGGGTGGAGATTCTCGGATTTGTGGATGACAGAATATCGTTGCAATGGATTGCCGACGCCGGTGGAAAAGTAGTGAACCTTTTGTGCAAAGGCTCGTTGAACCACGTTACCGGTCAGTTACGCAAAACACCCGAACAACATTTGGCCGATATTAAAAAAGTGATTGCCAATGCCGGCGAAATGGGAATTAAAGTGAATATTTACCTCGAAGACTGGTCGAATGGTATGCGCAACTCCAAAGAATATGTCCATTTTATGGTCGAAAACCTAAAGAAAGAAAAGGTGGAGCGAATTATGCTGCCCGACACACTTGGCATCCTCGACCCCGACGAAACTTACGATTTTTGCCGGGAGATGGTGCAAACCTACCCCGATGCGGATTTCGATTTTCATGCGCACAACGACTACGACCTGGCCATTGCCAACGTATTCCATGCCATCAAAGCCGGAATTCGTTGTGTGCATACTACCGTAAACGGACTTGGCGAAAGGGCTGGAAATGCGCCGCTTTCGAGCGTAATTGCCACTATTAAAGACCACCTGAAAATGAAAACCAATGTGAACGAAAGCCAGTTGAACAAAGTTTCAAAGCTGGTGGAATCGTTTTCAGGAATACGCATCCCCACCAATAAACCGCTTATCGGAGAATTTGTATTTACACAGTGCAGCGGGATTCATGCAGACGGCGACAATAAAAACAACCTCTATTTTAACGATCTGCTTCCCGAACGTTTTGGGCGAATCAGACAATATGCACTGGGGAAAACTTCAGGAAAAGCCAACATTAAAAAGAATCTCGAAGATTTGGGCATCGAACTCGACCCCGAATCATTGAAAAAAGTCACGCAGCGAATTATTGAACTGGGCGACAAAAAAGAAACGGTTACTTCCGACGAACTGCCCTACATTGTAGCCGATGTACTTCAAAACGAGCTGATAGAACAAAACATCAGGGTTGTTAATTACTCGGTTAGCCACACCATGGGATTACGTCCGGTGGCCAATGTCAGCCTCGAAATAAAAGGGAAAATTTATGAAGAAATCAGTGACGGCGACGGGCAGTATGATGCATTTGTGAAAGCATTGCGCAAAATTTACAAACGGCTGGGCAAATCGTTCCCAAAACTAATCGATTATGTGGTAACCATACCGCCGGGCGGTAAAACCGATGCCCTCGTTGAAACGGTAATCACCTGGAAAAACAGTCGGGAATTCAAAACCAAAGGCCTTGATCCTGACCAAAATGCGGCAGCAATTAAGGCGACCATCCGAATGTTGAACATCATTGAAAACGAGTTCCAACCGGGTGTGATGGATAAAATTCTGAGCAGTATTTCCTGAGTCTTTTTTTTAAGAAATGCTTTTCATCAAATTTCATTAATTTTGAGAAAAAATAATTAAAATGAAAGCAATTGAGATTAAGGCAAAAACTGATAATACCGGAAATCTTAAATTGGATATTCCTTTGGAAAGAAAAAACCGGCAGGTAAAAATTCTGATTCTGTTTAAAGAAGATGACGAATTGCTTGACGATGAAAACTTGTGGTTATATTCCAACTCGAATAATCCTTCTTTCGATTTTCTCAATGAACCTGCAGAGGATATTTATTCATTAAATGATGGAGAACCAATCAATCATGATTAAGTACAGCATAGTTTTGGTTCCTTTTCCATTTGATGATTTTTCCGCTTTTAAAGTACGTCCTGCCATATGTCTCACATCAGAAATTGGTCATTTTGAACATGTTATTATTGCTTTCATATCAAGTAATCTTAAAACCAAAATCGAAAAATCGGATATCCTTTTGTATAAAAATAAAAAACTTGCAGAAGGAACAGGATTAGCAGTTGATTCAGTTATAAAAATGCACAGATTGGTTACTATTCCCAAAAAGCTTATAATGAGAAAACTGGGAGAAGCCAAATATGAACTCATACAAAAAATTCAACTACAATTGAAATCTTTATTTGAAATTGAATAGAATATGAAATTAAAAATTGCCATACTTCCCGGCGACGGAATTGGGCCGGAAATTATTGAACAGGCTATGAAAGCCGTAAAAGCGGTGGCCAAAAAATTTAACCACGAGCTGGAATACAAATACGGACTCACCGGTGCCACCGCCATCGATCAGGTGGGCGACCCTTATCCTGAGAAAACGCACCAGTTGTGTATGAACTCCGATGCTGTGCTGTTTGGCGCCATTGGCGACCCGCGGTTCGACAACAACCCGAAAGCACCTGTCCGCCCTGAACAGGGATTGCTGGCCATGCGCAAGAAACTGGGTTTATACGCCAACATTCGGCCGGTGGAAACCTTTGAGTCGCTGCTGCACAAATCGCCGCTGCGACGCGAGTTGGTGGAAGGCGCCGACTTTGTCTGCATCCGCGAACTGACCGGAGGCATTTATTTTGGCGAAAAAGGCCGGAAAGACAACGGAAACACAGCATTCGATACCAACACCTACACCCGGGAAGAAATTGAACGCATTCTGAAACTGGCTTATGAATTTGCAGGAAAACGCCGAAAAAAACTTACAGTGGTTGACAAAGCCAACGTGCTGGAAAGTTCGCGTTTGTGGCGTGAAGTGGCCCAGGAAATAGCGCCAAAATATCCCGACATTCAAACCGAATATATGTTTGTGGACAATGCCGCCATGCAAATCATCCAGTGGCCGAAAAATTTCGATGTGATGGTAACCGAAAACATGTTTGGCGATATTCTGACCGACGAAGCCAGCGTGATTACCGGCTCGCTCGGGTTGCTGCCGTCGGCTTCCATCGGTATCTTCACTTCGGTATTCGAACCTATTCACGGTTCGTACCCGCAGGCTGCCGGAAAAGACATTGCCAATCCCATTGCCACCATCCTTTCGGCTGCCATGATGTTCGAATACGCTTTCAACCTGCCGGATGAAGGAAAAAT
>CAZXHP010000183.1:0-3266 GCA_964639655.1 uncultured Mariniphaga sp. | reverse complement strand
TTTCGGCTGCCATGATGTTCGAATACGCTTTCAACCTGCCGGATGAAGGAAAAATTATCCGCGATGCGGTGGCTGCTTCAATGGCGGAAAATTTTGTAACCGAGGATATTGCAGAAGGTCAGGCCTACAAAACTTCGGAGGTGGGCGACTGGATTGCGCACTGGATTGAGAAAAATTAGATGCCATTTTTCCCGGAAAATAAACCTTCAAAGTTTTCGAAAACTTTGAAGGTTTATTGTATACCGTATTTCCTAAATTGATCAAAGGGAGTCTTTCCCGGAAAACAGATCGGTTCTTTTTGCTTTTCGATTATCGTTATCTTTGCACAAAGTATTTTCGAAATGAAACACAAGGAAACCACATACTTCCCGCAACTTCAGGATATCACCCGGGCAAAAATTACGTTAAGCGAAGTGGTGTTGCATACTCCGCTCCAGCAAAATCAGGGACTTTCAGAAGAATTCAAAGCAAATATTTTGCTGAAGCGCGAAGACCTGCAAACCGTCCGTTCCTATAAAATCCGTGGAGCTTTCAACAAAATTGCACAACTTTCAAATGCTGATTTGAAAAAAGGAGTGGTTTGTGCCAGCGCCGGAAACCACGCACAGGGGGTGGCCTATTCTTGCAGCAAACTCAATATCAAAGGGAAAATTTACATGCCGGCTACCACTCCCCGTCAGAAAATCAGGCAAGTGGAGATGTTTGGCAAAGACAATGTGGAGGTGGTTTTAACCGGCGACACTTACGACGCTGCCGAAACTGCTGCACTAAACGACTGCCGGCAAACAGGAATGGCGTTCATTCACCCGTTCGACGATGAACAAATTATTGAAGGTCAGGCAACGGTTGGCCTCGAAATTCTGCAGGATACCAAAGACCCCATCGACTATGTTTTTATTCCGGTGGGTGGCGGCGGACTGATTGCCGGTGTGGGTGCCTACTTCAAACAGGTGAGTCCGCAAACCAAAATTATTGGCGTTGAACCAGCAGGAGCACCTTCCATGCAAAAATCACTGGAAGCAGGAAAAGTTGTGGAGCTGGAAAAAATTGACAAGTTTGTGGATGGTGCTGCCGTAAAAAAAGTGGGCGAAATTTCCTTTTCGGTTTGCAAAAAAGTAATCGACCAGATGGTAACCATTCCCGAAGGCCGGGTTTGCACAAAAATTCTGGAATTATACAACCATGATGCCATTGTAATGGAACCGGCAGGCGCGCTTTCCATTGCTGCACTCGATTTGTTCAAAAACGAAATTAAAGGCAAAAATGTGGTGTGCATCGTGAGTGGCAGCAACAACGATATTACCCGAATGGAGGAAATCAAGGAACGTTCGCTTTTGTTCGAAGGATTGAAGCACTACTTCATTGTTCGCTTCCCCCAGCGGGCCGGGGCATTGCGCACGTTTGTCGATGTGGTGCTCGGCCCCACCGACGACATCACCCACTTTGAATATTCCAAAAAAACCAGCCGCGAAAAAGGCCCTGCTGTAATCGGAATTGAAGTGCAGAAAAAAGAGGATTTTGCCGCCCTCGTTCAGCGTATGAACGAAAATGATTTTGTGTTTGAATACCTGAACGAAAAACCGGACCTGTTTCAATTTCTCATTTGATTTTTCTGAAAAGAACCGTATTTTCGTTTCTGACTAATTTTTTCAAAATGAAACAAGTATTCCTTTACCTTCTCCTCATTACAATTGCAATATTTGCGACATTTTTCGCATGGGTGCAAATTCAGAAAAAAACTGCCGAAAAAAAAGCGGCTGAAAAACCCAACATCATTTTTATTTTAAGCGATGATGTGGGCTATTCCGATGTGGGCGCTTTCGGTTCGGAAATTCAAACACCGAATATTGACCGGCTGGCCGACGAGGGAATCCGGTTTTCCCACTTTTACAACATGTCAAAGTGCGAACCATCCCGGTCATCGTTATTTACAGGACTCTACGAAGGCGGAAAAAATGCA
This sequence comes from uncultured Mariniphaga sp., assembly GCA_964639655.1. Taxonomy (GTDB): domain Bacteria; phylum Bacteroidota; class Bacteroidia; order Bacteroidales; family Prolixibacteraceae; genus Mariniphaga. The sequence goes on along the minus strand of CAZXHP010000183.1, from coordinate 1,306 downwards.
GTCAATTTTGCACAACTGTTACGGAATTCCGGCTATTACATCATTCACTCCGGAAAAGAACACTGGATGAACTGGGCGCCCGAGCATGTTCTGGCCAAAAATGTTTCAGACCAGTCGCTTACGTTTTGGGCAATGAATGAGTTTTTTGAACCACCTTCAGGAGAATTTGCACGCCCTTTTGTGCTGAACGGCGACACGGTAAATGTAAGCGGAATATTCCACGAACAGCAGCCGTTTTTCAAAACCGATGCTTTAACCGATAATGCATTGCGCTGGCTGGAGGAGCCGGTAAACAAAGGACAGCCGTTTTTTCTTTTTATGGGATACGGCGCCGCACACTACCCGTTACAGGCCCGGCCCGAAGATATTGCCAAATACCGTGAAACTTACAAAAAAGGCTGGGACAAGATCCGTGAGGAGCGCATGGAACGGCTGAAAAAAATTGGTCTAATACCCGAAAATGTCGAATTAAGTCCACCCAGTTCAAATATCAATAAATTCAGAGGACACCCCGAAGGAGATGAAGAACGTCGGGCTAAAATTCCGCATTACCGCCCCTGGGAAGAACTCAGTGAACAGGAAAAAGACGAACTGGACCTGGAAATGGCTGTTTATGCGGCTATGGTTGATCGCATGGACCAGAACATTGGACGATTGCTGAATTATCTTAATAACAAAGGAATTGCCGATAACACCATCGTGGTTTATATGTCGGACAACGGCTCGTGCCCGTACGACAGCAACCGCGATTTCGATTTCCCGCCGGGAGTGGCAGAAGGGTTCCGCACGCTTTGTGCAGCCTGGGCCAACGCCGGAAATACACCGTTCCGTTATTTCAAACAATACGGGCACGAAGGCGGGGCAAATACCCATTTTATTTTGCGCTGGCCAGGAAAAGTAAAAGCGGGAACAATCACGCACCAACAGGGGCACATCGTGGATGTGGCTCCTACCTTGCTGGAAGCAACCGGAACAGAATACCCAAAGAAAATGGGCAATTTAAAACCACAGCCGTTGCAGGGGAGTTCACTCATGCCCATTCTTTTGGGAGGGCAAAAAGAAGAACCTGATTTCTTTATGTCGGGCTGGACCGACCGCTTTCGCATGTTCAGAAAGGGCGATTTTAAAATTGTTAAAGCCAATAACGAAGCGTGGGAGCTGTATAACCTGAAGGAAGATCCCACAGAAATAAACAACCTGGCTGAACAATTTCCTGAAAAAGTACAGGAATTGGAGAACGCATGGCTTATGAAAAAAGATGAGCTGAAACAGGCAACACAATAGTTTTGGCAAAATCACATCGTAA
>CAZXHP010000182.1:4690-7157 GCA_964639655.1 uncultured Mariniphaga sp. | reverse complement strand
ATGAATTATATACTCAGTGTCGTCGTAATTATCACCAAGCAGGTCCTTAAGATTTACAATCAACTTGTGCTCTTTCATGGACAAGTCGCAAACAACGCCTTCCGGGAGTTCAAAAGCCACAAGTAAATTAATCTGAGCAGGAGAAGAAAACATCACCGAACCATCCCATATTACCCGGTAATAACTCGCTTGGCATTGTCCGAGGATAGTTATTTCCAGTTGTTCTCCCGAACGAACAATATCTTTTAATTCAAAATAATGCGCGGTATTACTTTCCCGGGTATTCAAATAAGAATCAAAAGCCGATTTGCTTACCAGAGTTTCATCATTACGCTCAATTACAGGCTTTTCATTGGCGCACGATGCAAAAAGAAAAACCAGACAAATAAAAAATAACGGTTTCCTAATAAAATTGGTTTTAAATGAATAATAGTAGTTATCATTCTTCATGATGCTAAATAACTTAAATGGGTTGCGTTCGTTTGCTGCATACGGCCCAAATTCAATAGAAATATGCGAGCTGGGTTTTATCCCGAACATCGCTAAATTTTGTTTTCATTTTCTTTTCATTGTTTCAGAGGCAAATGAAACGTAAAACAAAAAGTTTCGGGGAAATAAAAACAGTGGAACTACCGGATTAAAGAGGGAAGCTGCCGCAGTTGGGTACGAACCTTCACCTTACTGAAAGGCAAAAAATAAATATCAAAAAAAATCATCCTGCTTGTAGCGTTTTCCGGTTCCCCGGCGTATTGGTTTGCAAATTCAAAATTCAAAAAAAATGAAAACGAAAAAACGAATTTATTTGTTGGCAATTGTTGCAGGAATAGTGCTGACCGGAACTTCCTGCTCGAAAGATGAAACAAACGGCCCTAACGCGGCGCCTGTTACCATTGAAAAGGAAAACTATACTTTTCTGAAAAATGCAGGTTTGTACCAGGAAGCGCAAAAGGACCGCTCGGAAGATTATTCCTCTCCATTTGAAATCGACAGCATAAACCGGACCGGCGCTGTTTTGGAGATTAGCGTTTCCTTCCCGGCAGGGTGCGAAACCAATAAGTTTGAAGTTATTTGGGACGGCACGGTCATGGAATCATACCCTCCGCAAACCCGGATTTTTGTAAAAAGAACCGCAACGGGTTGTGTTGATACCGGCGAAACAATAACCCAAATACTGGCAGTTGATTTGAACGAACTGATTTTTACCGGCAACGACGACCAACTGCGGGATGCGATTATAATTGTTTCCAATGCCTCGAAAAAGCCGGATACCCAAAATGCAGACAATGTATCGAGCAACAGCTAAGCAAAATAAATGAATGCCATAGCCAACCTTAACCGTGGTTATGGCATCTTTCTGTGAAGAAATACAACCAGATGTGGAGAACGACAGAAATGAAGAGCTGAGGGAAATAATACGGAAATGTTGCAGAAAAGACAAAAAATCGCAGGAGATGCTGTACAAACATTTTTTTGGGTATGCCCTGAGCATTGCGCTGATTTACAACAATCAACGTGATGATGCGATTGATATTGTCAATGACAGTTTTATGAAAGTTTTTTCTGAAATTTCGAAATTTGACCCTGAAAAACCGTTTAAAAGCTGGCTGCGCAAAATCGTTATCAACACATCTATCGACCATTTCCGAAGAAACCGGAGAAATTCCTTTTTTGAAGAAAAGGATTCGGTACTTATTGCCGACCACAACGCAAATGTTATCAGCAATCTCACCGCCAAAGATGTCATCGGACTGCTGAACAGGCTGCCTGAAATCCAGAAAATTGTTTTCAACCTTTATGAAATAGAAGGATTCAGCCACGAAGAAATCGGCGAAAAGCTGCGAATACCGGCCAGCTCCTCGAGAGTGTATCTGACCCGGGCAAAAAAGAAACTGAGGGAACTATTTCCGCTCTATTTTAACACGTATGATGAACGATTGGGAAACAGATAAAAAAATAGCAGAATGGATTCGGAATGCACTGGAAAACCGGGAAGAGAGATATATTCCCGGTGCATGGGAAAATTTTGTGAACCGGAGAAAAAGGAAACGCCGCATAATTTTTATAAAATCGGTGTCGGGAATCGCAGCAGGTTTGATTGGCGTTTGGCTGATTTCCCAGATGTTGGTTCCGGAATCAAATAACATTCGGGTTGAAACCAACTTCAAAACACCAGAAAAAACTGACCAATCCAAAGAATTGCCTGAAAAAGAAACAACGTCAGGCCAGCTTCCCATTCTTCGCGGTCAGGTGGCGCAGGATGTAAAGTCGGCGATATCGGGCAAATCAGAAAAAAATGGGACTGAGGCAGGGTTGAAAAAGAATGTCGTTCAAAAGGAAAAATTACCGCAGGTAGCGATTGAAGAAACCATCGCATTGTTGGATAGTGTGCCGGCCAAAACTTCTGAACCCAGAGATTTTGTTGATACTCTACTGGAAAAAAACGGGAAGGGTGTTTCTGATACTGAAA
>CAZXHP010000182.1:0-4590 GCA_964639655.1 uncultured Mariniphaga sp. | reverse complement strand
ACCACAAGCGGGGTCACTTGTAAGGTGTCGTTTTAAATTGGGTGTCTTGTAAAGCGTGTAAATCCAAATCAATATCTTGCCGGGAACCGGTCATGGTTTCAGGCTTTCCCCGAAGAAGTTTCCTGCCAATTCCGCCACTTTCTGATGTACTTTCTTCCTGTTAACGGTTGGGTGGTCGGAAAATGGAATGGGCGATTCGTTCTGCAGAGCCTCATTGACTTCCGACAGCATAACATAATGGCCTACATGGCCTGAAAATTCATAATAGTCAGACCCATCGATAAGCCGGTGATAGTGTTTGGCATACTTTTCCACCGGGGTGACACTGTCCGCTTCGCATCCGACAATAAAAACCGGCGCATCAATGTCATTGAATTGCTCTTTACTTATAAAACCAGAGGCAGTCCCCGGCGATATGGCAAAAAACGCCTTGATGCGAGTATCTTTCAACTCCGGAACATTGTTGGTCATGGCGGTAAAAGCCGGTTTTCCAATCAGTTCCGAAAGCCCCGGAAACTCGGTAATGGCATCCAGGTCCCGTTTGCCTTCTTCTGTGGCAAAATAGCGCAGCAAAATTTTATAATCCACTACTGCACCCGCAAGTGCCAGCACCGTGTAACCACCATAGGAAAAGCCCAGAGCACCGATTCTCTTTTCATCGATTGCTTCTTTGAACCGCCTATGTTTTCGAAGCTCAGTCAATGCAAGGCTGATATCCAAAGGTCTTTCCCATGGTTTCACAAATTCAACAGGTATTTTGTTGTCGTAAGTATTGCCCCAGTGGTCCACCGCTGCAACAATATATCTTTCTTTTACAAGTGATTGTGCCAGCCACTCAAGTGAAAACCTGTTGCCTCCCGAGCCATGAGAAATTAAAACCAGCGGGTATTTGCCAACAGTAATTTCTGCTTCTCTAACGGTACTAAAACATCCGTTTGCGATATATCCAAAACACGAAGTAACTCAATCACATCATCTGTGAGTTGCTCATAAGACAGTGGGCGTTCCGGGATATCAGCCGTATGACCATATCCCTGAAACTCAAGGGCAATAACCTTCCTTTCTTTTGCAAGCCGCGGGATTAACTTCCCAAATGCAGTGTTAATTCCTGAAAGTGCTCCAGGCAAGAGAAGAATCGGCTTTCCGCTACCATGTATTTCATAGTACATTTTCAGGTCATTTACGTCCGCAAAGTCTCCATAGATTTTCATGGCTGTATTCTTTTTTATGTTGCATATTGTTTCTTTTCAAAAGCTATCAGCAATGCTTTGTATTTCCATTAATACCTTTCCTTTTAAATCGCCATGCTTTACATAAGCAAAGGCATTTTTAAAATCTTCAAAGGCAAAAACTTTATCAACAACGGGGCAATACATCTTCTCCGCAATGCCACTGAGAACGTCTTCGATGGCATTCTGCGTTTTTCCCGGATGTCTCAACAAATTGGTATTGACATGAATGGAAGATATCTCCAATCCCTTAACCAATCCCTGCAAATTGGGGTATAAGGTGTTCTCCTGAAACAACATATATCCATAGATTAAAATGGATGCCTCGGGCGCAGCGCATTCAGCTAACACGGACAAAAAAGATCCTGCTAATGGGTCGAAAGCAATATCAAAGCCTTTGTTATCAGTTATGTCACTCACTCGGGACATAAAATTCTCGTTTTTTGTATTTATCACATAATCCGCTTTTTGTCGTTTCAGAAATTCAATCTTTTCTGAATTTCGGGTGGTCGCAATGACAATGGCACCAAATCGCTTCGCTATTTGAATCGCTGATAATCCTACGGACGAACTGGCAGCCGATATAACCACGGATGGTGATGTTCTTTCCTTTAGCTTTCCTTTCAACACAAGCCCTGTATATGCTGTAAGGTAGGACATCCAAATCGTGCTCGCATCAGTGAAAGAAAGAGAATCGGGTATTTTTAATACCGCATTTTTTGGAACAAGTGCATAATCTCCCAGCACTCCATATTCGGAAAAATTAAAAGCCGGCAATACCGAAACGCGGTCGCCTACCTTGAATTCATTGGCTTTTTTCCCGATATCGTAGATAACTCCGGCGCCTTCTACTCCTATTGGATTTGGGAATCGGGGTTTATCCAGGTAAAGTCCATGGTAAAAAAGCACATCGGCCCGGTTGAGACCAAAGGCTTTCATTTGCACGACGACTTCATTTTCGTCCGGTTTTGGAATTGGGACATTTGCTATCTCCAAAACCTCGTGATTTCCCACTCGGTTAAATTGAATTTTTCTCATCATTTATATTGGCTAAAGAAGGTTTGTAATTCTCCTGTCCATAACTCCGGCACTTCCATGGCAGCAAAGTGTCCGCCCCTTTCCATTTTCTGAAAGCGCTGAACATTGACCTTACGGTCTGCCCATTCTTTTGGGAAAGGCGCCTCTCCCGGAAACAGGGCAATGCCTGTTGGTACTTCAACATAATCGTTATATTTCATTGGCCCTGAGTATGTTGCCTCGGTAGCCACTTTGTATGCCCTTGCCGAGCTGTTTATCGTCTGAGAAATCCAGTAAATCATGACTGAATCATGTTATAGGCACCTTCGGAAAAGAACCATTGCTGAACAAACTGTCCGAATTCCTGTTCGGCAACTGACATTTGCGACCAATCTTCTGTGCCGTCAGGATAGCCCACATCGGTAAGATGAATGGCCCGAACCCTTTCAGGAAATTGATTCGCAAGCGATTTTGTCACTGGGCTGCCCCAATCGCCGCCCGCGGCAAAATAGCTTTTATATCCCAACACCTCCACCATTAGTGTATTCCATAGCTTAGCTGTTTCGTCCTGATTCTGAGGTACGCGGTCCGAAAAACCAAAACCGGGGACGGAGGGGATGACAAGGTCGAAGCTCTGTCCGTTTTTGGGGTGGGTCAACAAGTCGATTGCTTTGTAGAAACGGTAAAAACTATCCGGCCAGCCATGGGTAAGGATTAAAGGTTGACTGTTTTTACTTTTTCCTTTAATATATATGAAATGAATCCCGATACCTTCTATGGTCTCCTTAAACTGGGGATATTGATTCAGGGATTCTTCCTGTGCTTTCCAATCGAAATCCTTTTGCCAATAATCTGCCAGTTCTTTCAAATATTTGGAGTTGGTACCATCGTTCCAGCCTTCGTTTTCAGGAGCATCCGGCCAACGTGTGTGGACCAGGCGGTATTGCAGATCGTTCAGCATTTCTTCTTCTCCCTGAATGGAAAAAGGTGCTAATTGAGTTTGAACTAAAGTTGCCATCTTACTAATCATCAATAAGGTTAATAAAAAATGTATTCTCGTTCTATTATTCTTTCAACAAAAATAGGATTGATTACCGTGCTTTTCAACCGGCGAGAATGACAATCTTAACTGGTAATATTGCCAATAATGACATTCTCTTTAGTTTGTGTAGAACATCAACTTTAGTTATCGTAAGTTGTTGAATATTTTTGTTGCGATTTGTATCTGATTTTTGAATATAAATTTATGCACATGAAACATATTTCTATATTAATCACCCATCAAGCTCTCATAGCGGCCATTGGAAATGTTAAGCATATGTTTAGTGTGGTCAATGAGTTCCTGGCTGAATCAGGAGGCGATCCGATGTTCAACGTGGAGTTGGTAGGCTTGTCCAGTCAAATGTCTTTAGGCAATAGTAGCTTTATCATTCAAACAGATGCAATTATACAAGAGCTGGACCGGACCGACCTCATCATCATTCCACCTGTTAGCGATGATGTTCTTTCAAGTGTGGAGCAAAATAAACCGTATATTCCCTGGATCCGGCAGCAGTATAAGCAAGGTGCTGAAGTAGCCAGTTTATGCGTGGGGGCTTTCCTGCTGGCAGAAACAGGCCTGTTGGATGGTAAATATTGTTCAACGCATTGGAATACCGTCAACGATTTTAAAGTACGGTATCCGAAGGTCAGGTTGGTTGACCATAAAATACTGACAGACGAAAAGGGTATTTATACGAGTGGCGGAGCCAACTCCTACTGGAACCTATTGGTTTATCTGGCAGGAAAGTTGACACATTACGAAATTGCTGTGCGCACAAGTAAGTATTTTGAAGTTGACCTTGACCGGGATAATCAGGGCGTTTATTCTACCTTCGAAGGATGCCGTTTTCACAGCGATGAGCCGATACAAAAGGTTCAGAATTACCTGGAGCGCCATTATCATGAATTACCTTCACTTAATTCACTGGCGGATATGGCAGGTTATGGTGTCCGAACTTTTCAGCGGAGGTTTAAGAACGCCACTCATTATACGGTAATCAACTATCTGCAAAAGCTACGTGTTGAAGCGGCCAAACAGATGTTGGTACAAGGGGTGCTGACTGTCAACGAAATCATGTATGACGTGGGTTATTCTGATTCTGATGCTTTTCGGAAAGTGTTTAAAAAAGAAACAGGACTAACACCTTCAGGTTATCGGAAGAAATTTGTAAAACACGGAACGTATGATATTTCGTAAGACATATATCCATTCCTTCCAAACTGCGTTATTAATGTCTTCCTGTATCAGATAAATTACTGGAAAAATAAATATTATGTGTTTCTATTAAAGTAATTTTCCTAA
>CAZXHP010000181.1:6126-7267 GCA_964639655.1 uncultured Mariniphaga sp. | reverse complement strand
CGCCAAATACCCGCTCGATGTATTTGGAATAAACAAAATACCCAATGAGTAAAACAATTATAGAAAGGATAAGTGTTATCATAAATTACAAAGTTTCAGCTCATTTTCCTGATCAGCTAACTTGTTAATAATTTTATATTATTGGTAAATCATTTTTCATTTATTCTCATCCAGCTTCCTTTTGGTCAGGTTTCGTACATAGCCGTTTTCGTTTTCGGAAAGTTGAGTCAGCAGCTGTGCGATCTCTTCATTTCCATGGATATGTTCGGGCGAAACCAGCCTGAGGATTAAATTGTAGGCGCCCACGCCAATTTTCTGTCCGGCAAAAAGTTCCAGAAGATTTAAAACCGCTTTTGGATGCACCTCGCCATTTCCAATCAGTTTCCAGAGGATTTCGTATTTGATGCTCATATCGGTGTCTGCATCTTCCATGGTCTGAACAAGTTGTAGCTGGATTGTCGTGTCGGCCAACAGCTCGGGCCGGAAATAGGCCAGTGCCTGATTGGCCAAAACAGCGTTTTCAGAACTGATGTATGCCATAATTTCCGGGTAAAAGACGGTATGGAATTCCGGATGATTTTGAATGCTCTCAATAGCCCATGAAATGTATTCCGGCTTTTTGCTCTGGAATATTTTTCCAAGGAAATCATTGTTGAGGCGATTTTCCAGGATTCTATATATTTTGGTTTGAACCGGGCCATAAACCGTGTGCCACAGGGTATGGCAGGAGTAAACCGCATCTTTTACCACCACCTCGGCCAGTGCGGGTTGGGTGGCTGCGGTATAGCCGTCCACTTCGTAAGCCATATAAGGGTCGATGGTATCGGGCACAACAATCAGGTCTTCCTGTTTTAAATCTTTCAGAATGGAGGCCGTGTCGCGCAGAATACCTTCCAGCTTTTCGTAGTCCTCCGGTTCAAACGGGGTGTGGTCTGATTTGGTAAGTGGCTCTTCTTCCGGAACCTGTATGCCAAGGTAATTGCCCGCACCGTCCCAGAACATCCATAGCCGAATCATTTTACATTCGCCGGAAATGCACACATCCTTAAAAGTGTGCCGGCCAAACCAGACGGGCAGCCCGTTTTCGTCCTGCAATTCAAACAACTCCGGACCGGAAAGCGAATCGGTTTTATCTTCGAAA
>CAZXHP010000181.1:0-6026 GCA_964639655.1 uncultured Mariniphaga sp. | reverse complement strand
CCCAACGTACCACCTTCGTTGTAATTCTGCATATTTTCCGCATCGTATTTGCCCACGCCTTTTTCCATTAAAGTTTTCAGATCAGGCAGGTGATTTTGGTACACTCCGCGCGGATTGGTTTCGTGTTTCGATGCCACCGAAGCAGCCATCCCCACCACTTCGCCCATCATTCCGGTGGTGCGCATTACCCGGACAGTTCCCAGCGCCACATGGGTGACACTGATGTTTCTTCCGGCCATAAACAGGTTGTCCACATTGCGCGAGTAGAAACAGCGGTAAGGAATCGGGTACGGATGAATTTTTTTATGCACAGCTATGGATTTGAATTCCATTTCCGGAAAATGTTCTGTGTTTTTCGGGTCGGGGTAGTGCAGGTCGATGGTCCAGGTGGTGGGCGCCGAAGCATCGGGATAAACCACGTAATCCGTAATGTCCTGTTCTTTCAGAATCAGGTCGCCCAGCAGCCTGCGCGATTCCCTTTTCCCGGCAATGTAGGCCACCCATTCCAGCCGGTGGTTGGCGTATTCCTCTTTGGCAACTTTATTTTTTAACGACGACCAGTTGGAATAAACCACCAGTAACCCGTAATCGCGGATACGTTCAAATTCAGTAATCTGGTCGAAATTCATCCCCGTTTCCCAGGTCCATTCGCCCATGGTTACCTTTTCCGTATTTTTTTCGTTGAATTCCACACCGTACTCAAATTCCGGGAAACTGACCGGTTGGTTTTCTTCCACCGAATACCACTGAACCGAAGAACCCATCGTCATTTTATCGGCCACCTCGGGTGCAGTGGGTTCGCCATATTCATCCCTGCCTTCACGGCCCATGGCAAAGTCTGCGCCTGCCAGATAACCGATGGTACCGTCTCCTGTGCAGTCGGCAAACAGCGGAGCGGAGAATGCCAGTTCTTCCGAGGTTTCGATATGTTTGGCATAAACTTCCGAAATCCGCGATCCTTTCATTTTTAAATCATAAGCCCGGTAGCTGGTAAACAGTGAAATATTGTCTTCGGCCAGCACCATGTCCGTTTTCTTTTCATCTTCGTAATACTCGGCGGGCTGCGCGTTTCCACCCTTCGAAGGGCCGATTTCTTTTATCACGTCGCCGAGAGCCGGAAAGGGGTCCACTTTAATTCTGCCCCCGAGGTGAACACGAACTTCCGAACTGTTGTTGCCTCCCAGTACCGGGCGGTCCTGGATGAGTGCCACCTGCAAACCGAGCCTCGCTGCCGAAATAGCGGCTGCCGTTCCGGCCACTCCACCGCCGACTACCACGAGGTCGAACTCTCCGGCGTTTCCAGGTTTTTTCGGAATGTCAAGTTGTTTGTTTCTGAATTTGGCCAGCTTTTTCATTTCGTTGGGCGGCGGGGTATTCTTTTTGGTAAAATAAATGGCATCCACCCGTCCGTTGAACCCGGTGAGGTCGTGCAGGGCAATCGTTGCTTTTTTACCTGTTATATTGACCTTCCCGGCATTTTGCCACAGCCATTCGTTGCCCGAGGCACCTAAAATCTGGCCCGTGTTTTTTCCATCGACCAGCAACTGAAATTTTCCCGGACCCTCCCCCTCATACCAGGGCGAGGTACAGTTGAACGTGCGGACAAAAATGGTGTATTCACCGGTGGAAGGAAATTCAACGGTTGTTTCAGCGTCGTTAACCGGAACACCCATTCCGTGCGCCAACAAATAAGGTGACCCCATCAAATCCATAAATTGCTGATCGACCACCCAGCCGCCTTTGGTTTGGAAACTTTCGGCTTCGAGAAAAACATTATTTGCAATTGACTGCAGAAGCGTCGTTACCAGTAATAAAGCTGTGATAATTAGTTTTTTCATGATTCTATTTTTAAATTTATATTTCCACTTTCCAATTATTTGTTTTTCGTATCGATGCCTTAATTATTTTATTTATACCAGTTTTCACCAATTCCTTTTTCCATCAAACCTTTTAGTTCATCCAAATGGTTTTGATAGACTCCTCTGGGAGTTGTGTTGTTTTTTTTCGCCAAAGATGCAGCCATTCCAACCACTTCACCCATCATACCTGTTGTGCGCATAACACGCACCGTACCCAACGCAACATGTGTTACACTGATATTCCGTCCGGCCATAAACAAATTATTAATATTTCTGGAATATAAACACCGGTATGGAACTGCGTAAGGTTCTATTTTAACATGCCTTGCTTCTGAAAGAAACGGCTCTTCGTTAAAACCTTTCAGGGCAACCGGATAATGAAGGTCGATGGTCCAGGTTGTAGTAAAACTGGCATCGGGGTATTCTACCTGTTTTAAAAGATCTTGTTCTTTTAAAATTACATCGCCAAGAAGCCTGCGGGATTCGCGTTTTCCGCCGATGTAAGCCACCCATTTTAGTTGATAATCGTTGTATTTTTCCTTCTCTTTGCTTTCGTTTTTGAGGTAAGACCAGTTTCCAAAAACAGCACGAATACCGTAGTCTCTTATGTACTCAATATCTTCAACCTGATCCCAGTAGAATCCGGTTTCCCAGTCCCAGTCGCCTCGCGTGAGGTGCCGGGCGGTTTCTTCGGTAAACTCAACGGCCCAGGGGCATTTGGGAAACGAAGAAGGTTTGTCCAGCTTTTCGGCAAACCACTGCACCGAAGTTCCCATTACCAAATCGTCTGCATTTTCCGGTGCGCTGGGTTCTCCGGTTTCTGCCCGGCTTTCTCTTCCCATTCTGAAATCAGCTCCGGCTAAAAATCCAAGATTGCCGTCGCCGGTGCAATCGGCAAAAAGTTGTCCTTTAAATTTTATTTCTCTGCCGGTGACAATATTTTTTCCTGTAACAGAAATGATTTTGTCTCCTGATTTTTCAGCCTCAAAAACATGCGTATTCAGAAACAATTCAATATTCTCCTCTGCCTCAACCATCCGCTGTTTTTTATCGTCGCCATAGTTGCTCTGAGGACCGGCATTGTGAATTTTCTTTTCCGGATTCTTTTCAATCACCTCTAAAATTTTTTTGCTTCGTTCAGATTCCGGATCACGTTTGGCTTCCCAAAGAGTCCAGTGCCCGACAGAGCCGATTTCATCAACCAGCTTTCCAAGGTTGGGATAGGGTTGTTGAAAAATGAGTCCCGAAAGTCCTACTCGTACTTCGGAACTGTTGTTGCCACCAAGTACCGGCCGGTTTTGGATGAGCGCCACTTTGCATCCCAGTCTGGCGGCACTAATTGCTGAAGTTATTCCGGCCATTCCGCCGCCCACTACCACCAAATCAAAATCGCCGGCCAGTTGCGGTTGCTCGGGAAGATTCAAATGTGCAGCACGGAAATCTGCCAGCGTGTCATTTTCATTGGGCGGAATGAATTCCGTGTCTTTTGCCAGGATAATGGCATCGCAGCGGCCATTGAACCCGGTCAAATCATGCAGTCCGATTTCAACCTGCCCTTTGGTTAGTTGAATTGTACCACCGTCTTGCCAGTGCCATTCTGCACCTTCTGTTCCGAATGTTGTTTTCAGGGGTTGTTGCTTAAATAATAACTGGAATTTTCCCGGTGTTCCGGGAACACCCCATGGGGCAACCCAATTGCGCGTGCGTACCCACACCCGGTATTCTCCCGTTTCGGGGACTCTAATCTGCGTCGTCGCATTTTCAACCGGAACTCCCAATCCATGTGCCATCATATAAGGCGATCCCATTTGATCCATACTTTGCTGATCGATTACCCAGCCACCCCTGTTCTCAAAGCTTTCGGCTTCAATAAAAATTATTTGGGCAGAAAGGGATATTATTCCCCAAAGAATCAGTAACATTGTCGTTAGTACTTTATTTTTTATAGCATTCATTTCTTCCCCCAATAAATGATTCTTTACAAACCTAACTTTTTCTTCCATAAATCAAGCACTTCTTCATTTGACGGGTTTCCCGACAATCCGTTGTCTTTGTACCATTTTCTCAAACCTGCTCTTTTCCCCGCAATCATTTCTTCAAGGTCGGGTTTGTCCGGATCTTCAAAATGGTCGTTCGTTTCTGCCTGCCAGGTTTTAAGCATTTTATCGAAATCAGCGACGAGTTCAGGATTTGTATCTGCCAGGTTATTCAACTGAAACGGATCTTGTTTCACTGCATACAGTTCAAATTCAGGTTTTCTGGCTGCCATAAAATACGTTTGTTCCTCAGTCAACAGGTCTTTCTCATGCAGCACTTCCAACAACGTATAAACCGGATACGATCTTTTTTTGTAGGATGAGAGTTGCATCCAGGGAACTTCCGGCATAAAGTTTTTTATGAACAAATAATCGTCCGTTCGTATTGCCCTCATTTTGTCAATGGCGTCTCCCATTCTTGAGCGGCTTGCAAAAATATGTTCTCTGTCAATTTCAGAAAGAACATTCAGGCCGTGCATGTAACCCGGAACCTCCATTCCGGCGAGTTCGAGCATCGTTGGTGCAAGGTCAACAAGGCTGACCAGTTCTTTAACCACCCCTTTTTGTTGATTTTTATTGAACCGTACAATTATAAGTGGTACTTTTAATCCTTCATCGTAAGGAAACTGCTTCCCTCTCACATGCGGTCTCCCGTGATCACCAAAGAAAACAACGATGGTATTGTCGAGCAAACCATTTGATTCCAGCCATTTCATCTGTTCTCCTACCCAATCGTCGAGATGCTGCACATCCTCCATGTAATCCGCCCAGTCACGGCGGGTAATTTCATGGTCGGGGTAACACGGAGGTATTTCAATTTTTGCCGGATCAACCGGACGCAAAGTATCGCGGGTGAACGGACGGTGTGTATGGTGTGTTTGCAGTACCAGGAAAAAGGGTTGCTGCTCTTTTCTTTCCTCCCAATCCCTGTCTTTTATTGCATCGCCTTCATACTTAAAGTTGAAATGGGTTTTTCCGTGGTAGTCCACAAAATAACCGGCTTCATAAAAGATATCGGGCAGAGTTTTAATGCCCTCAGGAAGCGGGAGTTTGTTTTTTTCCATGGTGTCGTGATAATCCGACGCAATAGTAGTCTGGTAAACACCGGTAAAAAAGGCTGATCGTGAAGGGGAACATACCGGACAGGAAGCAAAGGCATTTTCAAACCGGATGCCCTGATCTGCCAGGTTATCGATATTCGGCGTTTTTACCAAAGGATGGCCGTAGCATCCGAGGTCGGGCGAAAGGTCTTCGGCAATCAGCCAAACGATGTTGGTTTTTTCAACAGATTTCCCATTACATACAACAACCATTATAAAGTATGTGACCAATATAATGGGAAACGATTTGCATCTGATGGAAAATCTGTTATTTTTCATATTTAATTCTTTTTGAACTATTTATAATTTAACCACGCAGTAGCTGAACAGTTTTTGTCAGCCACAAAACGAATCCAACGTGCCTGGAAGTTTTCAGGAAACCGGTAAGTAAATTTCTCATCCGGGTTTACGGTAACTTCTTTGAAAAGCATCCACGGGCCATGGCCGACGGGTTCCACTTCTATTTTAAAGGTAACAGGTTCAGAAGAATCGTGCGAGATTTCCAAAGAGCGTTCGTCATAAAATCCGATTAAAAAGGGATCTGACTGTTCACCGGATTTCACTACCGAGTTTTTCCACGGACCGCCGTGCCCAACCGGTTTGCCCAGTTCCCATAAATCGTCGATGGCGCCAGCCCAAACGGCTGCCTGTCCGTCATCAGAGCGCACTATATGTTCTCCGGCGTTCGCTTCCGGGTCAATCCCCGTCATTATTAGCAGACCCCTGTATGAGGCGTGATCATGAATTCGAAAATTATGCGAAGAAACAGGTCTGATTTTGGCAAATCCGTCAGCATTTTCAGCGGGCAATTCATAGAAAGTTCCAGTTGCATGAAAAAGATCACGTTCGGTAGCTACCTCCCGGCATATACGCAGTTGAGCTGCATCGGTGGGTTGTTTGTACGCATCAGCTCCCAACGGCAACCGCCACCTGCGGTTTTTGTCGTCGATAATCAGTACCGATGATTCCTCGATTTCGATTACATTTTCAGGAATGGCAAATTTTTCTTTGATGAACGTGTTGGTTTCCGG
>CAZXHP010000180.1:0-7341 GCA_964639655.1 uncultured Mariniphaga sp. | reverse complement strand
CGCGAAATCCGGATCATCCCCCGGAGAACAAGCGGAAAAGTTGAAATAAACTGTCCTTCGCGAATTAACGGTTCGTTTGCGCTGAAAATTTTATGAACCCCTTTTTCCCTTATCTCTTCCAGCAGATCATTTTCAAGAAAACTGTACAATTTTGTAATGTTGTCCACAACCGGTGAAGTTCAGGTTAAAACATATCCTTCATTTTCTCGAAGAAGGTTTTTTCGGAAGACGACGGGCCACCCTGAAAACCGGGAGAATCCAACAATTTTTCCAGCATTTTCCGTTCATCTGTATTGAGTTTATTCGGAATCCAGACATGGATACGCACCAGTAAATCGCCTCTTCCGTAGCCGTTTACATCGGGAAGGCCTTTTCCGCGCAGGCGTAATATTTTTTCGGGTTGGGTACCCGGTTCAATTTTTACTTTCACTTTGCTTTCAACGGTGGGAATTTCGGCAGTTGTACCCAGCGTTATTTCAGGAAACGACAAAAAGAGGTTATAAATCAGATTGTTTCCGTCGCGTACCAGTTCCGGGTGTTCCTCCTCGGTAATAACTACCAGCAAATCGCCGTTAATACCACCGCGGCGGGCTGCATTTCCTTTTCCGGTAACCGTCATTTGCATCCCCTCGCCCACTCCGGCCGGAATTTTTATCGGGATAATTTCCTCGTCGCGCATTACACCCTCACCGGCACAGTGGTGGCATTTATCGGTAATCATTTTACCTTCGCCCTGACATGTCGGACAAGTGGATGTGGTTTGCATTTGTCCCAGCAAAGTATTGGCCACGCGGGTTACACGCCCCGAACCGCGACAGGTTGAACACGTGGTGTAGGCCGAAGCATTTTTTGCTCCCGTGCCGTTGCAATGCTGGCACTGTACATATTTTTTTACTTTTATTTTTTTCTCGGTGCCGTTAGCTACTTCATTCAACGTTAATTTAACCTTTACCCGCAGATCGGAACCACGGGCAACCCGCCGGCCGCCTCCGCTGCTTCCGTATGACCGGCCCCCGCCAAATCCGCCAAAACCACCGAAATGACCGCCAAAAATGTCGCCGAAAGCGGAGAAAATATCTTCGATATCGGAAAATCCGCCAAACCCGCCACCACCGGCTGCCCCACCCATTCCTGCATGGCCAAACTGATCGTAACGTTGTTTTTTACCGGGGTCGCGCAGTACTTCATACGCTTCGGCAGCTTCCTTAAATTTTTCTTCAGCTTCCTTATCTCCCGGATTTTTATCGGGGTGATACTGAAGCGCTTTTTTTCGGTATGCCTTTTTTATTTCTTCCGCCGAAGCATTTTTACTTACGCCCAGTACTTCGTAATAATCTCTTTTTGCCATGTTTTTTATTTTATTCTCCTACTACTACCTTGGCATAGCGGATAACTTTGTCGTTTAATGTATATCCTTTTTGAATAACGTCCACCACTTTGCCTTTGAGTTTTTCCTCGGGTGCGGGAATTTGAGTCAATGCCTCGTGCATATCCACATCGAAATCGTTATGCAGCGCCTCTATTTCTTTTACATTATTCTGTTTCAAAAATTCTCTGAACTTACTGTAAATAAGCAATGTTCCCTGTTTCCCCGCATCATCTTCGGGTACATCTTTTAACGATTGAATTGCACGTTCGAAATCATCTATAACCGGTAAAATTCCAGTAAGCACCGACTCGCCCCCCGACTTTATCAAATCGGCTTTTTCTTTTACAGTACGTTTTCTGAAATTATCAAATTCAGCCTGCAGCCTCAGGTGCTTATCGGATAATTCCATCAACTTTTCCTCCAGCTCTGCAACTTTTTCCCCTTTTTTATCCTTTCGGGATTTTTTCTTTTCCTCTGTCTTTTTAGCAGAAGGTGTTGTCTCACCGGTCTTTTCTTCACCGTTGCCGTTTGGGTTTTGATTTTCAACAGTTTCCTTCACTTCTGCTTCTTTTTGATTTTCGGTATTCTGATTTACTTTATTTTCTGACATAATTCTTCCATTTAATTTGCAACCCTTTTTATCAAAAAATCTGCCACACGGCTATAAAAGACAAATTGACACCCCAACTGTCTGTTGAGTGCCAATATGTGTCAAATTGCAATATTCAAAATAAAAAAAAACGGTTTATTGGGCCAGCTTTTCGAGGGTAGCCTCCAACGCGGGTCCCCGCAGCTGTTTTGCCACAATCACTCCGTTTCCGTCAATCAGAAAATTGGCGGGAATGCCGCGCACCCCATAAACAGCAGCATGCTTCGAATACCACCCTTTTAAATCGCTGATGTGGTAGGGCCATTCCAGTTTATCGGCGGCAATTGCTTTTTTCCATTGGTCTTCAGTGCGGTCGAGCGAAACACTAAAAACCGTAAACCCTTTCGCGTTGGTAAATTCTTTGTCTTTGTATTTTTTATAAGCCTGCACCACAGTGGGATTTTCGCGGCGGCATGGTCCGCACCAGCCTGCCCAAAAATCGAGCAATACCAGTTTCCCATTTGTATCCGAGAGTTTAAAAGTTTCACCATTTGTCGATTTACCAATCAATTCCGGTGCTTTATTTCCCACGTTAATTCCAATTTTCTGTTGACCGAACGAAATTCCGGTTACAAGCGTTAAAACTGCAGCTATTAAAGTCAATTTTTTCATATACTTTCTGTATTTATCTGAATGTTCAAAAATAGAATATTCTTCGAAAAAATAACATTTCGGAATTTACAAGGTTTTAAATACGCGTGATTTTTGCCCCGATTTGCTGAAGACGGGCTTCGATGTTTTCGTATCCGCGGTCGATTTGTTCGATGTTGTCGATGGTGCTTTTCCCTTTTGCTGAAAGCGCTGCAATCAACAGCGCAATCCCCGCCCTGATATCGGGAGAAGTCATTTTGGTTCCGCGCAGGTAATGTTCGCGATTGAGGCCAATTACCGTAGCGCGGTGCGGATCGCAAAGAATAATCTGTGCGCCCATATCGATAAGTTTATCGACAAAAAAGAGGCGGCTTTCGAACATTTTCTGGTGAATGAGTACACTTCCTTTTGCCTGTGTGGCCACTACCAGGAACACACTCAGCAAGTCGGGCGTTAATCCCGGCCACGGTGCATCGGAGATGGCCATTATAGAGCCGTCGATATAATTTTCAATTTCATAATGCTCCGTATCTTTCACCACTAAATCATCGCTGTGCTGTTCCACTTTAATGCCAAGTCTGCGAAACGACGCCGGAATAATTCCCAAATGTTCTATGCCCACATTTTTAATGGTAATATCGGAAGCGGTCATCGCCGCCAGTCCGATAAAACTGCCCACTTCAATCATATCGGGAAGAACGCGGTGTGTACATCCGTTCAACGAACTTACTCCGTTAATGGTAAGCAAATTGGAACCAATTCCTGAGATTTTGGCACCCATGGAAACCAGCATTTTACAAAGTTGCTGCACATAGGGTTCGCAAGCGGCATTGTAAATCGTAGTTTGGCCTTCTGCAAGAACTGCGGCCATTACAATATTGGCAGTTCCGGTAACCGACGCTTCCTCGAGCAGCATGTAGGCGCCTTTCAGTTTTTTGGCCTCTACCAGGTACCATTTGTTTTGTGCATCGAACAAAAAATTTGCCCCCAAACGTTGCAGCCCGGTGAAATGGGTGTCCATCCGCCGGCGACCGATTTTATCGCCGCCCGGTTGGGGGATAAACCCCTGTCCGAACCGGGCAAGCAGCGGACCGATTATCATTACGGAGCCACGCAGACTGGCTGCCTGTTTGGCATAGGTTTCCGTTTTCAGGTAACCGGTATTTACTTTGGCTGCATTAAACCGGAAAGTTCCTTTTTTTACACGCTCCACCTGAACGCCCAGTCCTTTCAAAATTTCGATAAGTTTAAGCACGTCGCTGATTTCCGGAACATTTTCAATAATTACGTCATGTTCGGTGAGCAATACTGCACAAATTACCTGAAGTGCTTCATTTTTGGCTCCCTGGGGTTCCAGTGTCCCTTTCAACGGATTTCCGCCTTCGACGAGGAAAGTTGCCATTTGAGGTTTTTATGATTACCTTTTCTTTTTCTTCTTTTTACCCTGCTGCTGAGGTTGTTGAATTTTAATCTCAGCAAGCTGAATATCCCGTGGAACATTCAGTTTGTGCCCCGAAAGTTCTTCCAGATCAATAAAAATTTTTTCATCCTCAACCGAATCTTTGTTCCACGCAAGGTATTGTTTTTTCATCTGGTTGGCAATCTGTTCAATAAGAATACGTTGTTCATCGCCCTCCATTTCAAGTGCCTTTTCAATCAGTTTATGGGTAATTAACCCGTAATGCTTGAGCTTGATATCGTTCTGATTGTAAGGCACTTTATGCGGTTTTTCCGTTAAAATATCGGGTGACGGCGGTTCATAGGGATAATCGATATCAAGTTTAAAATCGGACATAATTGCAATGTGATCCCATAATTTATGCTTGTATTCGGCAACATCGCGCAGGTAGGGATAAAGGTTTCCCATTACATCGATCACGGCCTGCGCCGACTGGTTTCTTTTTTCCCGGTCTTCGATGGTGAAGAGGTGATCTACCATATTCTGAATATTCCGGCCATATTCCGGCATCGGAAGTTTTTTTCGTTTTGTATTGTAATCCATAAATTGAATAAATTATTTACAACTGTTTAATTTTCGGAAAATTAAGGGATTTTTGTTTTCCGTCTGCAAAACTAATGATTTCTTTGCAATACGCAATTCTTACCGATTTGTTGCCCGGCTTTTAAACTTTAATTTTCAATTTGGCAAATTTCAGCAACAACTGCTTTTGCCCTGCATTTTGAAAAAACACAGTAGCTTTCTTGTGTGGTGAAACGCCTTCTATCTTAATCACTTTTCCCACGCCGAAGCGCTGGTGTTCCACCATCATTCCCTGCATTATTTTTTCGGGGTCGTCGCCGGTAAATCCGTCATTTCCGCCTGTAGTCAGATTGTGATTTTCAACTTTTCTCCGAAAAGCATCCTGTCTCCACGGTTTTTGCACAGGTTTATCCTGCTGCCGGTTGGTCAACGTGCGTGCACGGTACCCGGGGGAAACATTTGGTTCTGGCGACGACATGCGGGTTGCCGGCCTCATCCTGCTGTTTTCCACCATACCGTCGAGGTACTTTTCATCCATTTCGAGCAGAAAGCGGCTGGGCGAACAAAACTCGAGATTTCCCCACCGGTACCGCTGGTTGGCATAGCTGAACCAGGCGTTTTCTTTGGCCCGGGTGAGCGCCACGTAAAACAACCGGCGCTCTTCCTCCAGTGCTTCCGGCGATTTTTTCTCTTCTGCCTGTGCCGAAGGAAACAGGTTTTCTTCGAGCCCTACCACAAATACATTTTTAAACTCAAGCCCTTTGGCCGAGTGAACCGTCATCAGCGTTACCTTATCCCGATCTTCATCTTTTTCGGTATCCTGGTCGGTAAGAAGCGCCACATCTTCCAGGTAATTTTCCAGTTTTGCCGGGCGGCCTTCTTCCAAAGCATTAATGCTAAATTCCTGAATTCCGTTCAGCAATTCCTCGATATTTTCGTGGCGGCTCAGCCCCTCGGGCGACTTGTCGCTGTGCAGTTCTTTCAGAATGCCGGTTTTTTCGGCAATAGTTTTGGCGGCATCCCAGGCATCGTTTTCAGCCACTACCCGCGCAAACTCCCCAATCAGCGCTACAAACTTTAAAATTTTTGTGACAGTTCCCTTATTCAGGCTAGCCGGATTTTCACCGGGCAGCGCAGCAATTATTTTCCAGATTGAAGTTTCATTTTCCACGGCTGCAGATTCCAGTTTCGCCAGCGTCGTCTGGCCAATTCCACGCGCCGGATAATTGATGATACGTTTCAGTGCCTCATTATCCCACGGATTAATCACCAACCGGAAATAGGCCAGTAAATCTTTAATCTCCTTGCGCTGGTAAAAACTCAGGCCGCCATAAATTTTGTAGGGAATATTCCGTTTTCGCAGCGCCTCTTCAAAAATCCGCGACTGGGCGTTTGTACGGTACAAAATGGCATAATCCAGGTTTTTATAATGATCGCGCAACTGGGTTTCGGCAATTTCCTGAGCCACCAGAAAACCTTCTTCGTTATCGGTTAATGCCGAAATAACCTTTATACTTCTCCCTGAATCATTTTCAGAAAAAACCGTTTTGGGAATTTGCCGCTTGTTTTTGGCAATAATGCTGTTGGCCGCATTTACAATGGTTTGTGTGGAGCGGTAATTCTGCTCCAGCTTAAATATTTTATGGCTGGGGTAATCGGACTGAAAGCTGAGTATATTTTCGATACGCGCACCGCGGAAGGAATAAATACTCTGCGCGTCGTCGCCCACCACACAAATGTTTTGATGCTGCGCAGCCAGCTTTTTTACAATGAGGTACTGTGCAAAATTGGTATCCTGGTACTCATCCACCAACACATAATCGAACCGTTGGCGGTATTTTTCCAGAATCCCGGGGTGGTCGCGAAACAGCAGGTTGGTTTTCAGCAGCAAATCGTCGAAATCCATCGCTCCTGAAAGCCGGCAGCGTTTTACATATTCTTTGTAAATTTCAGAAACGGCAGGCATGCGCATGGCCTTGTCGGCCAGACGAATCTCTGAATTTTGCGCGTATGCATCGGGCGTAATCAGGTTGTTCTTTGCCATGGAAATTCTCGATGCAACACTTCCCGGCTTGTACATTTTATCGTCGAGTTGAAGGCTTTTTATAATGGTTTTCAGCAGGCTTTTGCTGTCGGAGGCATCAAAAATAGTAAAGTTGGAGGGAAATCCGGTGGTCTCGTATTCGGCCCTCAAAATCCGGGCAAAAATGGAATGAAAAGTACCCATCCACAGGTAGCGGGCTGTTTTTTCGCCCACCACGGCAGATATGCGTTCCTTCATTTCGCGGGCTGCTTTGTTGGTAAAGGTAAGTGCCAGAATTGTGGAAGGTCGTGCGCCCTGTTTCAGCAAATGAGCAATACGGTAGGTTAACACACGTGTTTTCCCCGAACCTGCACCGGCAATTATCAGTGCCGGACCTTCGGTTGAAACCACGGCTTCCTGTTGTGCTTTGTTTAAATCTTTGAGGTAATCCAAAACCATTCCCTGTCAATTTCAAAATTAAACAACAAAAATAGGAGTTGTTTCAATGAATCCCCGGTTTTCTTTAAGCATTTTTCAACAACTTTATAAAACAAAACACTTCCTTTAGATATCATCATTAACTGTGGTAATATTATTTCAAAACAATGTTTTAAAATGCCGATTTTTGTGCACATCAAAACAATTAAATAAAAATTATACGTTAATATTGTAGCTCAAAGAATCGATGAATTATATGAAGAATAAAGGCAACATCACCTTACCCGTTT
>CAZXHP010000179.1:0-7437 GCA_964639655.1 uncultured Mariniphaga sp. | reverse complement strand
CCTCCCAAATCTTCATTATCAGGGCCACCAATTTGTTTTACCCATAAAAGGTTGCCCAGCGAATCGAGCTTTTGAATGAATACATCGGTGAAGATGCCATCCGATGTTAAAAGCGCCTCTTCTTCTTTTGGATTAAAATCAACTGTGTTGCTAAAATCGAAGGCCAGGATAATGTTTCCTTCCGAATCTATTTCAAAAGGCCTTTTTTTATCTAAGTTGGTATTTATGGCATACCCACCGGGTTGGATGGCCCACCTGAAATTTGCATTTTTATCCAGTTTAACAAGAAATGCGGCATAGTTCTCAGCAGGTTCCAAAATAGAGGTGCCTTCTCCCGGATTAAAATCGGTGGCAGCTCTAAACAATCCCGAAACATAAACATTATTTTTAGTGTCAGTTTTTATGGTGTGTCCTTCAACCCCGCCATTCGGGCTGTTTATTTTTTCTGCCCAGATGAATTCGCCATCAGTCGATAATTTTAAAATAAAACAACTTACTCTTGCTGTTGAAAGATTATGCACCCCGGCGCCAGGATTAAAATCAACTGTTCCCTGAAACCACCCGGTAACCAGTATATTATTCTCTGTGTCAATTGTAATCGAGGTTCCTTCATCATCTCCGTCATTAAAAAGACCATCACCTCCAATTCTGACTGCCCATAAAAAGGCTCCATCCGAATCGTATTTTGCTATGTATAAATCAGCTCCGCCATTGCTTTCCAATTCATAATTACCGGCTCCGGTATCGAAGTCAACTTTGCCGGTAAAACGTCCTGTCATGTAAATATTACTGTGATTATCCAATACCATATCGTTGCAAACTGCATTGTATTTTCCTCCGATGGTTTTAGCCCAAATCAATTGCCCCTGAGAATTATATTTTAAGAAAAACGAATCTTCGTAACCCTGTGATTCAATGGATAACAGATTTTCACCTGTTTTTAAATCAGCCTTTCCTGAAAATTCTCCGGCAATAAAGATATTCCCGTCGCTGTCTGTTTTAACTGAAGATGGCGAAAACTCTTCTGAGCAGGTGATGCCTTTTGCCCATTCAAAACCTGTACTTTGACTTGTAGCGTTTAAAAAAATAAGAAAGATTAAAGAGGTGGCAATAATTAATGATTTCATGATAAAAGGTTTAATTTGATAAATGATTATTTTTTTGGCAATTTAACAAATCACTTATAAAAATTGTGCATTTTTTTTACAAATAATCATTCTGAATAAGCGGCACTAATTAATTGAATACCACCGTTCTGTTTTTATAGACAAGAATTTTCCGTTGCAAATGTTTGTAAACCGCCTGCGAAAGCACAATTTTTTCCAGATCGCGGCCTTTGCGAATGAGGTTTTGAATGGTATCCACATGGCTGCAGCGCGTAACATCCTGTTCGATGATGGGGCCGGCATCCAGGTCGGAAGTAACGTAATGGCTGGTTGCGCCAATAATTTTAACTCCGCGTTCGTGAGCGGCATGGTAAGGTTTGGCACCTGCAAATGCCGGTAAAAATGAGTGGTGAATGTTGATGATTTTGTTGGGAAACTGTTTCACAAAATCCTCGGAAAGGATTTGCATATAACGTGCAAGCACCACAAAATCGATTTTATGTTTTTTCAGCAGTTCCAATTCCTTTTTTTCCAGTTCTTCTTTGTTTTCTTTGGTAACCGGGAAATAGTGAAAACCGATGCCAAACCGTTCGGCAACGGGTTTTAGTAACTCGTGGTTGCTAATGATGAGCGGAATTTCCACATCCCATTCGCCGGCGGTGTAACGTGCCAGAATATCGAACAGGCAATGCGGCATTTTGGAAACAAATAATGCCATTCGCGGAATTTCATCGGAAAAATAGAGGCGCCAGTGCATGTTCAACGGTGAACCGATGAGTGTGTCAAAGTATTCCCCGATTTTCTCCGGAGGAATGGCAAAAGCATCCAGTTCCCATTCCACGCGCATGTAAAAAATTTTTTCCTGCCGGTCAACATGCTGGTCGAGGTAAATGATGTTGCCCTTGTTTTTATTCAGGAATTCGGTTACTGTAGCCAGAATGCCCTGTTTATCGGGACAGTGAATCAGCAGAA
Organism: uncultured Mariniphaga sp.; assembly: GCA_964639655.1. Classification (GTDB taxonomy): domain Bacteria; phylum Bacteroidota; class Bacteroidia; order Bacteroidales; family Prolixibacteraceae; genus Mariniphaga. Next base: position 5,359 of record CAZXHP010000179.1, on the reverse strand, counting down.
TAGCTGTGTTCTTTTTTTCGCGAAGTGGTTTTATTGTTTTCATCTTAAAGTTTTCCTTTGGTCGAAGGTAATTCAAAATTATACAAATCCCGTTTTACGGCTATTTTTATGGCTTTTGCAAGCGCTTTAAAAATGGCTTCAATTTTATGGTGCTCGTTTGTGCCTTCCGCTTTAATGTTGAGGTTGCATTTTGCCGCATCCGAAAACGACTTAAAAAAGTGCATGAACATTTCGGTAGGCATGTCACCCACTTTTTCGCGTTTGAATTCGGCTTCCCAAACCAGCCAGGGCCGTCCGCCAAAATCGATAGCTACCTGTGCCAGACAGTCGTCCATGGGCAGACAAAAACCGTAACGTTCCATGCCTTTTTTGTTGCCCACTGCTTTTTGAAACGCTTCGCCCAGTGCCAGCGCCGTGTCTTCAATGGTGTGGTGTTCGTCCACTTCCAAATCGCCTTTTACCGAAATTTCGAGGTCAACACCCGCATGGCGGCCAATCTGATTCAGCATGTGGTCGAAGAAGTTCAATCCGGTGGAAATGTTGCAAACACCAGAGCCATCCAGATTCAATCTTACAAAAACGTCGGTTTCTTTGGTGGTGCGTTTTACATCTGCCGTCCGTTCAGGTGCGGCCACGCAGTCATAAATATCGTCCCAGTCGCTGGTAATCAGTACGCAATGTTTTGCCAGTCCGGTTTTTTCCAGTTCTTCCGACAAACTTCCGTCGTTGATGAGAATTCCTTTGGCGCCCAGGTTTTTTGCCAGTTCGATGTCGGTGAGCCGGTCGCCGATTACAAAGCTGTTGGTCAGATCGTAATTGCCGTTCATGTATTTTCCCATCAATCCGGTCCGGGGCTTCCGCGTTGGGGCATTGTCGGCGGGAAAACTTTTATCGATGAGGATATCATCGAAAGTTACCCCTTCGTTCTCAAACGCTTTCAGTATTTTATTCTGTGCCGGCCAAAACGTTTCTTCAGGATAGGAATCTGTTCCCAAACCGTCCTGGTTGGAAACAATAACCAGTTCGTAATCCAGATTTTTCCGGATGTTGTACAGATTCCGGAAAACACCCGGAATAAATTCCAGTTTTTCAAGCGAATCGATTTGTTCGTCTTCCGGTTCAAAAATCAACGTTCCGTCGCGGTCTATAAACAATGCACGTTTCATATCAGTTCTTTTAAAGCGTTCAATAACAGTTTGTTTTCCTCAGATGAGCCGATGGTAATCCGCAGGCTGCCCTCGCACAAATGCACTTTCGAGCGGTCGCGTACTATTACGCCTTTTTCCTTCAGGTAGTTGTAAATGCCGCGTGCGTCAAACATTTTTACGAGGATAAAATTGGCATCCGATGGAAAAATTTTTACAACAAAAGGAAAATCAGAAAGTAGTTTCTTCATTTTTTCCCGTTCGGCGATGAGCAGTTTCACCCATTTTTCAACCTTGTCACGGTTTTCAATCAATTCCAGCGCTTTTTGCTGCGTCAGGATATTCAGGTTGTAAGGGTATTTTATTTTGTTCAGAATGGAAATAATTTCGGCAGAAGCGAATGCCATTCCCAGTCGGATTCCTGCCATTCCCCATGCTTTGGAAAAAGTTTGCAGAATCACCAGGTTAGGAAAGTCATTCAACTGTGGCAGCAACGATTTTCCCGGTGCAAAGTCGATGTAAGCTTCGTCGAGCACCACAATTCCGTGGAATTTTTCAACCACTTCCAAAACTGCTTCTTTGCCAAGACAATTGCCCGTAGGATTGTTGGGCGAGCAAAGAAATACCAGCTTTGTTTTCTCGTTGGTTGAATTCAGAAGTTTTTGGGCATCCAGTTCAAATGTTTCGGTGAGCGATACTTTTTTTACTTCCACATTGTTGATTCCTGCTGCCACCTGGTACATTCCGTAGGTGGGATCGATTGAAACCACGTTGTCTTCGCCCGGTTCGCAAAATGCCCGAATCAACAGGTCGATGGGCTCATCGCTGCCATTACCGAGAAATATCTGTCCCGGCATCACATCTTTCAGCAGGGCAATTTTTGCCTTGAGTTCCCTTTGCAGCGGGTCTGGGTAACGGTTGTAGGGCTGGTTAAACGGATTTTCGTTGGCATCCAGAAAAACCATGGCTTCGCCTGAGAATTCGTCCCGTGCCGAAGAATAAGGATGCAGGGATTTTATATTTTTTCGGAGAAGGTTGTTGATGTTCATATAAATATTACTTATCTAAATTTCATTTTTATTATGGACTATCGTTTCTACTGAGCCGTCATGCTGAACTTGTTTCAGCATCTGTTCTCAGAGGCACTGAAACAAGTTCAGGGTGACATTCATCTAATCTCCCAATATAAATCTTTCATTTCAGGATTTACAGAACGAATTAAGTTTATTTTCCACTCTCTGTGCCATTTTTTTAACTGTTTTTCTCTGTCTATTGCCTGCAAAATATCAGGAAGATCCTCATAATAGACTAAATCTTCAAGATTATATCTTTTTGTAAAGACCGACCCAACTCCATTTTTATGATCTGCAATCCGATTCTTTAAATTACTGGTTACTCCAATATAAAAAGTTGTTCTGTTTTTGTTGCTCATTATATAAACGAAACCTTTTTTCATATTTAACTTTCTGCTGTTCTGGAGAGATCCTGAAACAAGTTCAGGATGACGGTCCAATGAACAAGTTTAGTGCTTTAGCTTTTTACATACTTCAACCTCAACGATACCGCATTTTTATGCGCCTCAAGTTCTTCTGCCGTCGCCATCATTTCAATGGTTGGCCCAATGGATTTTAATCCGTCATCCGAGATTTCCTGAAATGTAATTTTTTTCAAAAAACTGTCGAGGTTGACGCCGCTGTTACTGCGGGCCCAGCCGTTTGTGGGAAGCGTGTGATTGGTTCCCGATGCATAGTCGCCGGCACTTTCGGGTGTAAAGTTTCCCAGAAAAACCGAACCGGCATTGACCACTTTTTCAGCCAGTTGATTGTAGTTTTTTGTGGAAAGAATCAGGTGCTCCGGAGCATATTCATTGATTAAATCCACCGTTTCCTTTTTATTTTCCATCACAATCAGCACGCTGTTTTCCAGCGATTTTTTCGCAATTTCTTTTCGGGGTAGTTTTTCCAATTGAATGCTGATTTCCGTTTTTACTTTTTCTGCCAAACTCTCACTGTTGGCTACCAGAACCACCTGGCTGTCCGTTCCGTGTTCGGCCTGCGATAACAGGTCAGACGCCACAAATGCCGGATTGGCTGAGTCGTCTGCCACCACCATTACTTCCGACGGGCCGGCGGGCATGTCGATGGCCACTTCGTTCATACTCACCAGTTGTTTGGCGGCTGTTACGTACTGGTTTCCCGGGCCGAAAATTTTATACACTTTCGGTACCGATTCCGTTCCGTACGCCATGGCGCCAATGGCCTGAACGCCGCCCAGTTTAAAAACTTTTTTAACGCCGGCAAATTTTGCCGCAAGCAGAATGGCCGGATGAATTTTTCTGTTTTTCCCCGGCGGAGTGCACAAAACAATTTCTTTGCAGCCTGCAATACGTGCCGGAATGGCCAGCATTAAAACTGTTGAAAACAGCGGTGCAGTTCCTCCCGGAATGTACAATCCCACTTTTTCGATGGCCACTGGTTTTTGCCAGCAGGCGACGCCTGGCATGGTTTCAATTTTGCGGATTTCCGTTTTTTGGGCCGCATGAAATTTCCCGATGTTTGCCGAAGCCAGTTCGATGGCTTTTTTCAACTCCGGATTTACCTGCTTCTCTGCTTCAGTTAATTCTTTTTCCGTTACCCGGAAATCTTCCAAATCCACCCCGTCAAATTTTTTGGTGAATTTTTGCAGGGCCGTGTCACCTGACTGTTTTATTTCGTTTAAAACTGTTTGAACAGTTTCATATAAGCCTGAAACATCGAGTGATGGCCGTTCAAGAATTTGAGGCCATACGTTTCTTTCAGGATTAAAATAAGTTTTCATTTTTATTGTCTTTGTACTCAATACTCTGTACTCAAATCTGTTCAATCAGAATATCATCTTTTCAATGGGCACTACCAAAATTCCTTCAGCGCCGGCTTTTTTCAGTTTGCCAATAATTTCCCAGAAATCGTCTTCTGCAATCACCGAATGCATGGAACTCCAGCCTTCCTGAGCCAGCGGAACCACGGTCGGGCTTTTCATTCCCGGAAGCAATGCTGCAACATCCTGAATTTTTTCGTTGGGCGTGTTCAGCAAAATGTATTTTTTGCCTTCTGCCCGCTGCACCGACTCCATCCGGAAAATCAGTTCGTCCAGAATTTCCTGCTTTTCAGGTGATAGATTCGGTTTGGCAATCAACACCGCTTCGGAATGGATAACCACTTCCACTTCCTTTAACCGGTTACTAACCAAAGTTGAACCGGAACTGACGATATCGAAAATAGCGTCGGCCAACCCAATTCCCGGGGCAATTTCCACCGAACCGCTGATGACGTGGATTTCAGCCTTAATCTGGTTTTCATCTAAAAATTTCTGGAGAATATGAGGGTAGGAGGTGGCAATTTTTTTCCCGTTAAAAAACGCAGGTCCGGGGTAATCCAGCGATTTGGGAATGGCCAGTGACAACCGGCATTTGCTGAATCCCAAACGTTTGGCGATGATTACGTTTTCGCCTTTTTCCAACATTTCATTTTCGCCCACAATGCCCACATCGGCCACGCCGTCGGCTACAGTTTGCGGAATGTCATCGTCGCGCAGGAACAGTGCTTCCATGGGGAAATTTCCCGCTTCCGATACCAGCTTTCGTCTGCCAATGGTTAAATCGATGCCCGATTCCTGAATAAGTTTCATCGAATCTTCATTCAATCTTCCTTTGGTTTGAATGGCAATTTTTAGTTTTTCCATATTTTTTTTCAATTTCTCAATCAATTGGGACATATCCCGAGTCGTTTCACTCTCGGGATTTGTTCAACTAAACATTTCACTTCGTTTTACTCGTGAAACGTAAGTCTCACAAAAAAAGGCCTGCCTAACCGGCAAGCCTCTGGTTCAATATCTTTTAAATTACGACAAAACAACCCTGACCTACCAACCGTTAGGTTTTGTATTGATGGCCGTGATGTCCGAATCCGTAATTCATATTCCATTTTTGTTTGGTGCAATTATAACCATTAATTTGAAACCGTGCAACGGGTAACAAACTTTAAGCAAATTATTAAAATAAATTTCATATTTTTCTTTTGAAATTTGCAATCGATTGCATATTATTGTATCAAAATTATTAAAATGAATTTGACCATGAAAAAACTACTTGCTGCTTTTTTTACATTTTGGTTGCTGGCCGGGACGATAACCGCTCAACAGGCCGAAAATGAAAAGTATTTTGAGGAATCTTACAT
>CAZXHP010000178.1:5285-7466 GCA_964639655.1 uncultured Mariniphaga sp. | reverse complement strand
TATTTCAACAGCTATTCCGGGGCAAAAGATTTTTTAAAGGCGCAGTGGCCGGAAGATGAACAAAAGAAATGGCAGATATTACAGGCTGAGGTTGAAGAGAATGAAAAGGAAGTACCGGTATTTTGAAAGAATAAACTTTCGTAAACGTAAGTAAACAGGGGCAACGGTAAAACGACAGTAACGGAAAATGAATATCAATTTTGCCATAGCGACAGAAGAAGACATTTCAGACATCTTATTGATGATGGAAGAATTCAATTCAATTAATAACTACCCATTTGATAAGGAACGAACCAAAACGAATCTTCTGCAGTTTCTCAGCGATCAAAATTTAGGCAGAGCGTGGACAATTAATTTTGAAAATTCATCGATAGGTTATATCGTTCTTGCTTTCGGATTTAGTTTTGAACACAATGGTCGGGATGCCTTTATAGACGAATTGTTCTTAAAGTCGGAATTCAGACAAAAAGGTATTGGCAAATTGACGATGGATTTTATTCGGGAAGAAGCACAAAAACTTGGAATTAATGCAGTTCATCTTGAAGTGGAACAACACAATGAAGCCGGGTCAAAACTGTACAGGGGAAAAGGATTTGAAGATAATGGAAGGATTTTATTAACGAAGAAAATTAACCATAAAAAATAAAGCGATGATAAATTTTGATGAATTAAGAATTAAAGACAGCGAAGTACTGGGCAAAGAACAATGGAACGGGTTACTGGACGATACCCGGCGGTATTTCGAAGGCAATGTCGGGTTGGGTGTGGATGCCCCCAAAGCCAAATTACATATTGAAGGTAGCGGAGGAACCAGTGTCGATTTGCTGGTGAACGGCAGAATTAGATCGAACAATAACAACGGTGGCCTCTGGATATCGGACGACCGGTTTGTAGGAGGAGTATCTGTCAACCGGATAGGTTTTTACAATAAAGGCTGGCGGTTGCTGGTTCACAATGACGGATTAATTGATATCTCAGGTAAATTACAGGTGATGGGAGATTTAAGTATGACAGGAAGAGTCGGGATTGGAATTTCCAATCCCGTAAGCACCATGTCGTTAGGTCCTGCGTTGAGTACGATTAAACTAGCTCTTTACCAAAACACTGCCGGAACGTCCTGGTACGGGATGGGGGTTACTTCGGGCAAATTTTACTTTAATATCGGCAATCCGCAGGCAAAATACCTTTTCCTCGACAGGGCAGGCTCCGGCGCCCGGGAGATTTTTACCATACAGGGAAACGGTAATGTGGGAATCGGCGTGGCGAGTCCTTCCGCACCGCTTCATGTCAACGGAATTATCAAAGCCAACCTAAGATTTATCGGTGACAAAAAAAATGTACAGTACGATCCCAATACCGGAGAAATCGGTTACGACAATTCCACACGAAGGGATAAACGGGACATTACGCCGCTGGAGGATGATTTTGGTCGGATCATGCAACTTCAACCGCGAAAATACACCCGTCCTGCCGACCCGAAAAACTGGGAAATCGGTTACATTGCTGAAGAAGCCAAATCACTTGGGCTTGAATACCTGGTGGAATACGATGAGAATAACAAACCGGACGGGATAAACTACCGGAAATTGTGCCTTTATCTCGTGGAAATTGTCAGGGAGCACGAACGGAAACTTAATCCCGCTTCGCGTTATTTGGAGAAATATGTGGAAGAGTAAAGGAAACAGATTGTTGTTTAAATGTTGTGAAAAAATGAAATAATTATGGAAAAGTTGATTACAAAATGGACCACATGGACACCTTACATTCAAAGCTTGTTGCGCATTATTGCTGCCGCTATGTTTATAACGGCAGGAACCATGAAACTTTTTGCATTTCCTATCGGAATGCCCCCGGATGGTGAAACAGCTCAATTGATGTCTCAAATCGGGATTGGTGGAATTCTGGAAGCTTTTGGCGGAGCTTTGATTTTATTGGGGTTATTTACCCGTCCCGTGGCCTTTTTATTGGCGGGCGAGATGGCGGTTGCTTATTTTCAGTTTCATGCCCCGCAGGGTTTTTGGCCCATTGTAAATGGCGGACAACCGGCAATTCTTTATTGTTTTATCTGGTTGTATTTCTCAGCTGCCGGGGCAGGTGCCTGGAGCATCGATGGCCTCCTTAGGAGAAGAAAAGCACTTCCGGACACCAATCAGAGTGCCGACTAATCGCCGTATATCGGAA
>CAZXHP010000178.1:3516-5185 GCA_964639655.1 uncultured Mariniphaga sp. | reverse complement strand
AAAAACTCAAACGGTCCCGATCTCCAGGTGTGGGGTAGTGGCAACCTTATTCAACTTTTACTTAAGAATGATTTAGTGGATGAACTCCGGCTAAAAATTCACCCATTGACGCTTGGCAAAGGGAAAAAGTTGTTTGACAATGGCACAATTCCCGCAGCATTTACCCTGACAGAAAGTTTGATTACACCAGGCGGAGTAATTATTGCCGCTTACAGGCGTGCAGGAAAAGTAAAGACAGGTAATGTTGGAGCATAAGGAGAAATAAAATAACCATCACAAGTACGCTTCAAAAAATAGCCTTTTCACACACATCGTACATTACTATGAGCCAATTTAATCGAACTTAATGAACATGTGCGAAAAGTTGATTGTCATTTTGTTGAACCGGCGGATCAAATCCTGCCCGATATTGCCGTAAACCGTTTCAGTTTCACTGACTTTCTCTTTGAGTAACTGAATATTCTCCAGCGTTACTTCCTTCCCCAAAATATTAAACGTTTCGGAAACAACAAATCCGTCGAATTCTTTACCACCGCCGGCTCCGCCAAACTTCACCCGGGCAGGCGGGTAATTTTTTTCGATCTCGTTTTTTTTCTCCCTGTAATAGGAATGATAGAGTAAAGTATTGTCGGCCCCTGTATCAAAAGTATAATGCCTGTCATCGATGTAAATCAACGGCGTTAAACCTTTCATCGCCAAATTGGAAGGGGAATCTATCGGGGTCTCTTTTTCGGGAACGATAAACCATCCATCGCTGGTTATCTGAATTTCGCGTAAAGCTTCAAGCACCGGAAATCCCAGCACGCCGTAAATCCGGTAATCAGCATGAGGAAAGGTAAGCGCGTCGTCGTCCAGTACCAGAAACACGGCATTATGAATTTCAATACCTCCCAGTTTTAAAACCGGACAAACAGCGAGTTGTGCAGGTACTTTGGCGCCGGTAATCGTTCCAACCTGCAAATCTGCAGATAAAATTTTCATGCCCAGATTCAGCGCCGTCGATGCAGGAACTGTTGATAAATTGGCGCCGGTATCGAACACAAAATTAACAGTGTCGTTTTCATTAAACAGTTCGAGGTTATCTAATCCGGCCTTGTCTTTAATCATTTGTATCCGATTGGTTTCCCGAATGAAGACTTTTTGTGCCGGTTCATTTTCCAAAGCGCTCCAGATTTTCAGGCTGTTTTCAAATTCTGCAGCCTGGTTTTCGGTCAAATAACCGCTGTAATTTTCCAGAATAAACTCAAGCGAACTTTTCGCCTCCCTGTAATTAAACAGTTTGATTGAGTTGTCCACTTTTATCTGATAGATTTTCAGTACCAATGAGTCAGGCAGATTTTTTTCAGCTTCAATCAGTTGGTTTATCTTTTGGTTCGATTTGGTCAACCGGTTAAAAGCATTGTCTAAAAATACCTCTGTTACAAGCTGAAATTCAGACGAGAGCGATGTTTTTTCAGAATCAAAAACCGCTCGTGCTTTAAAATAGTTATCCTGTTCAATCAAATCATAAATTAACGCAAACGATGTATCATTCTTTTGCGAAGAAACATTAAAAGCCAGTAAAATTGTAAACCAGAAAACAACAATATATCTCATCATATTCTATTTTAGGCTCAAAAAACGAATTAACCGTAATGAATAATTAAAGGTTCAAACTTACATCTATTTT
>CAZXHP010000178.1:0-3416 GCA_964639655.1 uncultured Mariniphaga sp. | reverse complement strand
AAAAAAATTGCACAATGAAAGTCATCTCGCTCAACAATGTTGAAAAGAAAAAAGTACACATGGAAGGCGCCGTTGGTGCATGGAAACAACTACCATTGGGCAGCGAAGACGGCGCTCCGGTATATTCCTTCAGGGTTTTTACGGTTGAACCCGGAGGAAATACGCCTTTTCACAACCATCCTTACGAACACATGAATTATGTGATAGAAGGCGAAGGCGCACTGGTCAATGAAAACGGAGAAGAAACTTTTTTGAAGGCCGGCGATTTTGCGCTGGTAGAGCCGGACGAAAAACACCGGTACCGCAATACCGGAACCGGACCGTTTAAAATGATTTGCGGCGTTCCGAAGGAGTTTGAGTAGCCGCAGTAAATTCTGGTCTGGAAGTTTAATGCGCTAATCATAAATAATTCAGAATTCGGGGCTGCTTAATCATAACGTTCTGTTTCTCATCATATTAAGGGTTGTCTATTTTAAAATAATCGAAATCCACATATCCCCCGGCCGTTTTGGTGGCATAGTTGAACAACCCAAACCGGTAGCCCATAAAATGAGGAAGTGTATATTCCATGTTTAGCTGTGAGCCGATTTTAGTCCATTGATTGCCGTCGAGGCTATAGTAGAAATCGGCCACATCTTTTCGGTTTCTGAAATCACATTCCGCTTTCAGGTAAACGGTTTTTTGCCTGAGTGGCAGACTTTCCATTTCAACAGGTTCTTCAGTCTGGGCGCTCACCATCACAATTTTTTTCACTCCGTCTTCGAAATTCACGCCCACCCAACCATATTTTTTCTGCGACAATGCCAGGCCGGCAAAATCGCCCTCTTTCATGTTCGAAACATCGATTAATGTTGAACCCGAACATTCCGGGCCGATGGTTCTTTGTGTGAGCATATTTTTTGCCTGAAGAACATCATTGTCAACGCGTCCTGTTTTCAGGCGCAGGTAACCTTTTCTGCGGTTAACCGACCAAAATTCGTTGTCGGGATTGTGGTTCCACTGCCAAACCAGTGGCAAATCCGGTTCGCCTTTTTTTCGCTTAAAATCGTCGGATGCCACAATTCCGGGAATCAACCCGTCGCTTGCCGGCAATCCTTCCAATACATCGGGTGCTTTGCCGTCAAAGCCCAACACAGGCCAGCCGTCTTCCCAGATAACTGGAACCAGATACGGAATGCGGCCAACCGAACCGTAATCGCGAAAAAGGTAAGCATACCAGTCGCCATTTGGCGTGTCAATTAAGCCGCCCTGAGCAATGCCACGGTCCTGCATAGCCAGCCGGCTTTCCCAGGGGCCGGTTATTTTATCCGCGCGGTGAATAATTACGGTGCGCATACCGCCCCGCGGCCAGGTTATGTTGAACAGGTAATATTTGCCGTTTACCTTAAATAGCTGCGACCCTTCGGCAGGCAGCATGATGTTGTCGCCTGCCGGTTCGCTGGCATTTTCAATTAAAACCCGTTCGGTTCCTTCTTTTACGCCTGACAGGTCTGCTTTCAACTCAATCATCATCAACCGTCCAACGCCCCAAATCATATAAACTTTTCCGTCGTCATCGAAAAACAGTGTGTGGTCGTGGTAACTCGGGCTGAATGAAATCTTTCCCCACGGCCCGTTTTCGATGTCTTTCGTCGAATAGATGTAGGTTTTGTTGGTGGTTCCTGCAAAGGTGCTCACGTAATACGTGTCGTTATGGTACCGGATACAACTGGCCCAGGAACCTCTGCCATACGCATTTTTGTTGTTTTCGAGGTTCAGCGCATCCACATCGTCCAACGTGTCGTAGCAGTAACTTACAATTTCCCAGTTCACCAGGTCGGTCGATTTCATGATGGGAACCCCCGGACTCATGTGCATGGTGGTGCTGCTCATGTAATACACTTCGCCCACGCGAATGATTGACATGTCGGGCACATCGGCATGAATGATTGGATTTTCAGCATGGTTTTGTGCCAATCCTGAGTTTCCGTAAACAAGGGTTAAAAAGCTAAGCAGAATTATTAAATAAGTTTTCATTACTATTCAGGTTGAGCATCGTTTGCTGAAGTGGCATACAACCCAATTAAAGTTCCGGTAAATCCGCCGGCTACGTTTGTGGAAAGGATATCGCCCGAAACGGTGCCGCCCAGATTTTGAAAATTGCCATCACCAACGGCATAATTAAAACGGTAATCGTCACCTTCGGCTTTAACCTGAAGCTGAATGGGTTGTGTTACATCAATTTTTGTACTTGCAATTATTTTCGAATTCCCTCTTTCGGTTCGTTCCAGTAACAAATAAAAATCATTGCCCTTCTTTGTTATTCCGAAAACATAATTGAACCGCTCACTTTGGTAACAAACCAAACCGGCCAAATCTTTATCCGAGCCGGGTGTGTACTTCATGGTTGCTGTAGCCGAAAAAAATTTGTGCATTTGCCGTTGAAAAAGCGCAGAAATGGGTGCAACGGCTTTTATGTTTGTGTCGAACGGGTTTATTTGCAGCCTATTTGAGTTTACCGAAATAAAATCTTCACGTGGCCCTCTCATTCCAATCCACCGGTAATCCAGCTTTTCCGACGCAAAATTCTCGGTAAACGTAAAATTCCCGTTGGGGAAAAATCCATCCTTCCCGGTTTTGTTTTCAACGCCTTCCGGCATCTTCAATTTCGGTTCCATTGGAACCAAGCCGTTTTCGAAAACCGGAAATTCGCCGCTCCAGTCAACCGGAAGAATAAACGTTTCACGACCGGTGTTCACCCGGTTCTTTTCGTTTGGACGAACACCCAGAAAAACGCCGTACAAATTGCCATCAGGACCTTCCACCAAATCGGCATGGCCTGCCCACTCCACTTTGTTGGTCCTGTTGGGATTTAAATAGCGTTGCGAAAGAATGGGATTGTTGGCTGCCGGCGTATAAGGCCCGCGCGGATTATCGCTCACAAAAATCACTTCGCTGTGCCAGTCGCCGGTGCCTCCTTCGGCGCACATCAAATAGTAGCGGTCGTATCTTTTATAAATGTGCGGCGCTTCAATCCAAATCGGTTTTTTGGAAATGTCCACTCCCCCATCCACAATTATTTTGTCGGTGCCGGCAACCACCTGGTCGTTTTCCATATCGTAATTCCATATCTTAATGACCCTGTGCCCTTCATACAATTCTTTCCCTTCATCGGGAGCATCGTTGTGCACTACATAGGCTTTGCCATCATCATCGAAAAAAAGCGAAGGATCGATTCCGTTAAAATTGAGTTTGTACGGGTCGCTCCAGCCTTCAAACGGATCTTTCGTTTTTACCACAATGTTTCCAAAATCGCCGGCAAACTGCGTGGTTATCATGTAAAACGTGTCGTTATTCGGGTTGTATTTGATGGCCGGTGCATACACGCCGGCGGCGATTCCCGTGTCATGCACTTTCAGTTGCGATTTCCGGTCCAG
>CAZXHP010000177.1:5592-7508 GCA_964639655.1 uncultured Mariniphaga sp. | reverse complement strand
AAAAAATCGTCTTCTGAAAAATCTTCACGTGTTACCAGATTAAACATTTGATAATACAGTGAAAGTTCTTTGGTTCGTTCCTGCAACTCATGTGTTTTCTTTTCCAGTTCAAGATGTTCGCGTTCCAGTTCCAAAGTCAGGTTTTCCAGTTCGCTGCCCGAAATGTTTTTCTTTTTCAAAAGGAAGGCATTTCTTAATTTTTGGGGGAAGGTACTGTGCTTTTTTGATTTATTGGCTGGTTTCATAATCACAGGTTTTTACCTTCTGTAATAAGCGCTTTAAAGAAAGTTGAATAATGCAGTAAATATAAAAAAAAATTTATTTCAACAGGAGCAGTTCAAAGACGAATTTGCAGGTAGTTTTTCGCACTTTCGCATTTTTTTAGATCAATATGCCTTATGTGCCGTGCATCTTCAAAAAAACAGCATTAAAAACCATTGCCTGTTGATGCGTTGGCGACTTTCAGTTACCTTAATTTTTTTTGCCAATTTTATCAATTTCCTGCATCAGCCGTTGGGTTTCGGTGAGGGCAACGATTATTTTCTGGTAGTGCAAAATGTCTTCGAAACCGAGGGTGCGACCGTGGCGGTCTTTGAGCCATTTTTGCGCCGGCTGGTAACCGCCGATATAAAATTCCCAGGCAACATGCGGCACACCGTCAAAGTACTGCGTGTCGTTAATCCAAACACGGCCAGTGGTTTTTTCAGCGTTTGAAGTTTCCCAACCCAAACTTTTGGTGGTCATTTTGCGGGTTACGGTGTTGTCGCCGTCGATGGGGTAGCTGGTAATAAATTCGTTCACTTTTGGCGATTCCAGCAAATGGATTTGGCGCAGTTGCCCACCCAGCTCCGCCAGTTGCCAAAATATTTCAGCATCGGCGGGGTAGGGCACCCGCGGAAAATCGATTTTCAGAAACTCTTTGTATTTTTCGCGGTAACCGGGCGAATGTAAAACGGCGTAAATGTAATCCAGTAAATCGATGGGCGCAAAAGTGGTTTTGAAATCGTTGCGCACTTCCGGGTTGTTGATGTAGCAAACTTTTCCTTCCGGCTCTTTTTCGGGAACGAAAGTCAACCCGAGTTTTTCGGCGATTTCGGAGACGATTTTCGTATTGAGGTTGGGAGTGCGTTTCGGAGCTTGTTCCAAAGTTTTTTGGTTGCTGGTTTCTGGGTAGAGGTAAAGTGGAAAAATATATCCTCTTTCTCTGGTTCTGTTGGATACCCTTGAATCATCTGCAATAAGATTTGTAATTCCAACATGTTCCCATGAATTTATAGCCGTTTGGCGTACTGTCATCAAACCAACATTATCACCATTCAAAAAATGCTTCATCACTTCTCCGCGTGGCATGCAGTGAAATCCTTTGGAATTTCCTGTATAAAACGTCCATCTAATGTCAAATGGTCTGTAATTTATTTGAGTGAATTTTCCGGTTTCAGGGTAATTTTCATTCAAATCTTTTTTTGCAAATCTCACTTGCCAATCCCGAACATCTTTTCCCAGGTTAAATTTTTGTCGTGCAGTTTCATCATCCAATTCCAAAAATGTTTCGATTGTAGATTTTACCTGTTTTTTTGATTCGTGAATCGTAAAATTATCGCGCGCTGTAACAATACCAACAGAGTTTACCGGAAATAAACCGGAAACAGAAAAACCTTTTTGATATTCTTCCTGTATTTCAAAATTCATAGGAGCAAAAAAATAGTTGTTTTCCCGTGGTTGAATATTTTTAAATTCAACAGAACCCAACTGATTTTCAAAAAGAAATCTGTATTTCAATTCCCGCTTCCCAAACAAATCAAGATGAAAAACCTGAGCCAGTTCACCGGCATTCTTTTTTCCGGTTTTTACAAAAAGATTGATGGAAACACCTTGCATAATGTCGAATACATTTTCATCTTTTGAACCGTCGGGCG
>CAZXHP010000177.1:0-5492 GCA_964639655.1 uncultured Mariniphaga sp. | reverse complement strand
CCTTTGTTGGCGCTTTCGCCGCTGTACGGCGGATTTCCCATCACCACCATCACCGGCGTGTCGCGTTTAATGTGGTTGGCTTCGTTGGCTTCGCTGCTGAGCCAGCCCGCAAAAAGGGTTCCGGTGTCGGGGTGGTGTTCTTCCAGGCTGTTGGTGAGGTAAATGTTAAACCGCTGACCACCCCGTCCGTGGGTAGAAACATGGTAACCGGTTTCGTTTAACAGCATATCGAGTTTCAGGTGGGCCATGCTGTAACTGGCCATCAGCAGTTCAAAGCCGTTCAGCCGCGGAATAAGGTGTTCTTCCACGTAGCCGCTCCACGCGCCCTGCATACTTTGAAACCGGGTGTTGTAAATGTGTTTGACCACTTCGGCCAGAAAAGTTCCCGTGCCGGTTGCCGGGTCGAGAATTTGCACCTTGTGTACTTCCTGGTCAATCTCTTTGTAGCCCGATTCGGTGCGGTTGTCTTTGGTTTGCGTGCGGCGTTTAATTTTGGTTTTGCCGGTGTGGGCAATGCCGTCGGGCAGGTTGAATTCGGTTTTCAAAATATCGTCAACCGCCCGCACAATAAAGTTTACCACCGGTTCGGGCGTGTACCAAACGCCGCGGCTTTTGCGCAGTTTTGGGTCGTATTCCGCCAAAAACGTTTCGTAAAAATGAATAATCGGGTCTTGTCTTTGGGTCGATTTTCCAAAGTTTTGCAGCAGCGCTTTTACATCGGTTGCCCGGAAAACATCGGCGAGGTTGTCCACCGTGGTTTTAATGCGCTCGTCAATGTCGTATCCGGCTACATATTGAAAAAGTTTCCGCAGAAACGGATTGGTTTTTGGAATGAGTTCGGCCGCTTCGTGCCGGCTGAAATCCTGAAGGGTAGGGTCGTGCAGCCGGGCGGCAAACATACCGTAGGCTAAAGTTTGCGCGTAAATGTCGGCAAAAGCTTTGGGTGTTAAATCGTGAATAAGGATGTGTTTAAACGATTCGAACTGCCCTTTGAGTGATGTATTTTCCCGGGTTTCTTCGTCGGATGAAACGGCGCGTTCCAGAATGTTTTCCAGCAGGCGGGCTTTTGCGGCCATCATTTCAGCCAGTTTTTTACTGGATTTGATGGTTTGTCCAACGAACGAACAAAAATCTTTGATGAGCCTTTCAAACTGTTCAAAATTTTCCGGGAGTGGATTTATCTTTTTCCCGTCGGGTTCTCCAATTCTTATTTCATAAATGAGTTGTCCGTGACGGTAAAACTGAAACCAGAGGTAATCGGTTATTATCAGGTTGTGGAGCGCCTTGCGGTAGCGGGAAAACTGTTCTTTGTAAACCGCGGCCTTTAAATCTTTTCCAATATCTTTTGCCTCGATATAACCCACCGGAATTTTTTTTCGGGTAATTACATAGTCGGGGTTTCCGCAGTCGGTTACGTTGGCCGGTTCGTTGGTTATTTCAATTCCGGTTACCAGTTCACGAATCAGGTTTTCAAGGTCGGTACGGTAGGCATGTTCTTTTGAAATTCCCGATTTATACCGGGTGTTCAGCCGGCTGATGTAATCGCTGATGGTCATAATTTTGCTTCGGTTTATAAACGAATGGGCAATTTAGCAAAATATTTGGTTGGGATAAAAAAAGCTGTTCAATTGAAACCACTCACTTTGTTGTGTGGTCTCTAATAAGAATTATTTTTCCTGAGTTTATGGAAAACGGATTCAAGATTTACGCAGGCAAAAATAAAAACAGCAACTTTAAAAATGGCCAGCGGAAGAAATATTTGCAGATCGGCATACTTAACCGATGAGAACCTTAAAAAGATAACCTCGTTCTGAAGCAGGAAAAGCGGCATAAAAAAATAGGCCAGCGCAATAATAAATTCATTTCGGCTTTTAAATTTTTTCCGCAATTCTTTGTCGGGTATCATTCGCTTAATGTAGTAATTAAGGATAAAATACACCAACAAAAAAGTCAGCATAGGTAACCCCGTTAAAATTATCATAATTTAATCCTCCCAATTCCATTGCAAATATAAAAATCAGAACCGATTATGACTCACGAGTTAACAATTTTTAGGAATTCTAAATAGCGACCTTTGTTTGTCGGTTTTTATGCCTGTTCCACTCCTTTCAACGACAACTGAATTCGTTTTCGGGAAACATCCACTTCTTTCACCCTTACTTTGATGTGCTGGTGCAGCGTCACAATTTCATTGGGATCGGAAACAAAGCGGTCGGCCAGTTCGGAAATGTGAACAAGTCCCGACTGTTTTACACCAACATCTACAAAAGCGCCAAATTTGGTGATGTTGTTCACAATTCCCGGTAAAACCATACCTTCTTTCAGGTCATCTATGGAAAATATTCCTTCGGCAAATTCAAAAACTTTAATTGGTTTCCGCGGGTCGCGGCCGGGTTTCAGCAGTTCGTTTTTAATGTCGTTCAGTGTAGGTAAGCCAGTTTCGGACGTAACATATTTCGAAAGGTCGATCTTCGAAACCGCTTCGTCGTTGCGTACCAGATCATTCACATCACATTTTAAATCGCCAGCTATACGCTGCACAATGTGGTACGATTCCGGGTGAACCGCCGAATTGTCCAGCGGATTTTCGGCATCGGGAATGCGCAAAAAACCCGCTGCCTGTTCAAACGCTTTTGGGCCCATGCGCGGAACTTTTTTCAATTCTTCGCGCGATTTGAACAAACCGTATTCCTTGCGGTAATCTACAATGTTTTGCGCCAGCTGCTGCCCAAGCCCCGAAATGTAGGTAAGCAAATGCCGGCTTGCTGTGTTCAGATTTACTCCCACAGCATTTACACTGAGTTCCACCACCGAATCGAGGCTGTTTTTCAGCTTTTTTTGATCCACATCGTGCTGATACTGGCCAACGCCAATACTTTTCGGATCGATTTTCACCAGTTCGGCCAACGGGTCCATCAACCGTCGCCCGATGGAAACCGCACCGCGTACTGTAACATCGTATTGCGGAAATTCCTGACGGGCTGCGGACGAGGCAGAATAAACCGAAGCGCCGTCTTCACTCACCACGTAAACCCTGATTTCGCGGTTGTAGCGTAATTTTTTTACGAAAGCTTCCGTCTCACGACTAGCGGTTCCGTTACCAATTGCGATGGCTTCAATTTTGTAAATTTCAACCATCGAGGTTAGTTTTTTTGCCGCCATTTTTTTGTCTTCCTGCGGTTTATGCGGATAAATGGTTGCGTTGTGCAACAAGTTTCCCTGCTCGTCGAGGCAAACCACTTTGCAGCCGGTACGGTAACCGGGGTCGATAGCGAGAATACGTTTCTGTCCCAGGGGTGGCGCCAGTAACAGTTGTTTCAGGTTTTCAGCAAAAACTTTAATGGCTTCGTCGTCGGCTTTTTCTTTGGAAAGAGCGGCAAATTCGGTTTCAATAGAGGGTTCAATTAACCGCTTGTAGCTGTCTTTCACCGCCAGTTCTACCTGGTGTGCACCGGCGTTGTTTCCTTTCACAAAAAAGCGGTTCAGGTTTTCCAGTGGTTTGGTTTCACCCGGCTTGACGGAAACCCGCAAAAAACCCTCGTTCTCGCCGCGACGTATGGCCAGCAGTCGGTGCGAAGGACATTTTTTCAGCGGTTCGTTCCAGTCGAAATAATCGCGGTATTTTTCGGCTTCCTCTTCTTTATCTTTTACCACCCTGGCGGTAATTACCGCATTCCGTTCAAACTCGCGGCGGACTAGATTCCGGGCTTTTTCGTTTTCGCTGATCCACTCGGCAATGATGTCGCGGGCACCCGAAAGGGCAGCTTCAATGGACTCCACTTCATCATTCAGAAACGAAGCTGCACGCGATTCCGGGTCGCGTTCAACCTGTTTCATAATAATTTTGGCTAGCGGTTCCAGCCCGCGTTCGCGCGCTATTGTTGCTTTGGTGCGTCGTTTGGGTTTGTAAGGCAGGTAAATATCTTCCAGTTCCACCGGATCGTAACAGCTTTCAATCCGCTCCTTCAGTTCGGGAGTCAGTTTTTCCTGTTCTCCAATGGTCTTCAAAATGGTTTCCCTGCGTTTTTCGAGCTCGGTAAATTTTCCGTTCAATTCTTTAATTTGCAGCACCTGCACCTCGTCGAGGCTTCCGGTGCGCTCTTTCCGGTACCGCGATATAAAAGGCACTGTTGCGCCTTCGCTTAAAAGTTCAATGGTATTATTTACCTGATTGTTTTTAATCCCAAGTTGTTGGGAAATAAGCTCGACGATATGTGGATTCATTCTGTTTCGATTTAAAGAACAAAGGTAAAAAAGATATTTTGGGGAACAGCAATTAAACTTTTCTATATTTTCCGCTCCACAACCACGGCCAGACCGCTGCCAGTGCTGCAATGAAATAGATTCCGCCTGCCAGAATAAAGGCCATTTTCAGGCTGATGTGATCGGTCATCCACCCCAGCAGCGGGCCAATTACCGCAAAACTGACGCGAATAATTAAATTTCGAACCGACAAAATAGTGGCCCTGATTTCGCTGGGTGTATAACGATTTATATAGTTTTTGAAAACAACTGTCGCTATTCCGCGAACGAAATAAAATACAAACAGAAAAATAATTCCTTCGCGCAAAATTGCGATACCCGCCAGAAAATAACCCAGAGCTAAAATCAAAACAATAAAAAACACTTCTTTCCTGCGATTGAAATGCCCTTCGAACCGGTAGGCAAACGCCGATGAAACACCTACGCTCAGGTTCAGTGCCGTCCACAAAATTCCGAACCATTCCACGGGTAAGTCAACCGCTTTAAAAAACGGTTGTACCAGCCAGGCAAAAGTAAGGGTTGCAGTTCCGGTTGCCGCAGAAAGTAAAATGGAAACCCGAAGGTTGGTTTCTTTAAGCAGCATGTTCTTTATGGTAAAAAACATACTTTTTACCGAATGGCCTGTTGTAGCAGCCTTAGTCAGCGGTTCTTTCAACATAAGCGCAGCGGGAACCGCCAGCGTTGCCACCACAAACTGAAAATAAAACGGAGTGCGTAAACTAATGGCAGCCAGAAATCCGGCAGCA
Organism: uncultured Mariniphaga sp.; assembly: GCA_964639655.1. Taxonomy (GTDB): domain Bacteria; phylum Bacteroidota; class Bacteroidia; order Bacteroidales; family Prolixibacteraceae; genus Mariniphaga. The sequence continues at coordinate 483 of CAZXHP010000177.1, read as the reverse complement.
ACACCCGCCAACGCTTCGGCAAAATTTCCGGCCGAAGTTATTCGTCCTTCGTGTTTTACATACTCATCTGACTTTTTATCGGCTTTCAGGCTATCGTACAGTATGGCCGAATCGGCGCCCGATACAAAGGAATGACCGGCGCCCAGTACAATTTCAGCCGCCACAAAAGCCCAAAAACCATAGGAAAAACTGTACATTAAAAAACCGGCGCTTCCCAAAACCGCCCCAAGAAGCAGCGTTTTTTTGCGTCCCCACACATCGGCCATCCAGCCCGAAGGCAGTTCAAGCGCCACAATGGCCAGCGAATAAATCGACTTTAAAATAAATATTTCGTGCATGCCCATGCCGTTATCCTGGTAAAACAACACCACAACGGGCATTACAAGGTTAAACCATTTAGAGATTTTAATCCCGTACAACCGCGCAATATTTTTACTGAAATGAGCCATAATTGAAAAAAGAAACAAATCTCAAAAAACAAAT
>CAZXHP010000176.1:5505-7548 GCA_964639655.1 uncultured Mariniphaga sp. | reverse complement strand
ATGTTCGGCGTTTTTGCGTTCGGATGCCCGTTCATACACCCCAGCCAGTCGTTTAAATCGTCGATACTGATCATTAGAATATTGGGCGGCTTAAATTTCAAATTTCTATTATTGCACGAAAATGAAATAATAAAGAAACATATCGTTAGTGTAATTCGAATTTTTGCTTTATTCATAGTTCTCAAATTAGCAATGGCACATTCATTTTTTACAAGTATCCGCGTAAAATAAGTATAATGCCTGATTATATTCAAAATTTACGTCAACGCAGTCCGGTTTACCAGCGTGCGGGGATAAATGTTTTTAAAACTTTACCCGTAACTTAATCAATTATTTTGGGCCTTGCATTTACAACTGAAATTTCAATTTGATCAAAGATATCCGACGCTGTGGTTATTCCTTTCACAGGTTGCAGAAGATTCTTATTACTTGTATCAGGTGCGGCCATTCCAATCAACTCAGGTTTTACTTTTAAACCAGTTTGCGCCGGTATTTCAGCTTTATATAAAAGGGCCGGCTGGCCGGTGAGAAAAGTATCGCTAACCTTTTGTTTATCGTCAAACTCCGGATAATATTCATTAAAATCGCCGGCCAGGTTTACCTCTATATAGCCAATCCACCGGCTTCCTTTCGGTACCCGCACCCTGGTGGTAAAGTACCCCGGCTTTGGTGTAGCGCCAGTAACAGCCATTGGTGCTGGTTTTTCAAAGGTCGGCAGGTTATCGGTAAGGTTTTCTTTTTTATATACTTCAAACCAAACCGGAAGTGCAACAGGTACATTGGCTTTGCCTTCCCAATCGCCTGAAGCTGCCCGGCGGGTAACAAAAACCGTTTGCGGTTTCCCGCTTTCCCGGTCCTCCATCCAGATAGCAAATGTGGGCGGTTCTCCAAATGCAGATTGCAGAACAAGTTCCTGATTGATGTGAATACGGAATTCTATTTCGGTTTTATTCCAGGAGTTGGAATAGGCAAACAATACAAGGCCTCCGGCTATTACAAGTCCGGAGAATCCAATAACATACAACGTTTTTTTTATGCGTTTATCCATCATTAAATATTATACATTGTTTGGAACTTCATAACCTTTTCTGTACTCTCGGGTAAGCATTTGGCGGGCATTATCGTCATTTAAAATGGTTTCATATTCAGATGAAAAAACCAATTGTTTACATCCTGCGCGGTAGGCTATATTCGCCAACTGTACCAGAGCTGCACTTTTATGCCCCTCCACAATGTTTCCGTTGGGATGTTTTCGCGAGCGGATACAGTCAAAATAATTTTGAAGATGCATTTGTAAGGGAAAATAAGCATTTTGTTGTGCGACTATTTCACCGCCTTTATCGAAAACCTGCCAACCTCCTCCCATTACTCCGAGGTGCATCATTCTTTTTGTTCCCATAATTAAGATATCCGTTGCATTTTGTCCCCATTCCGGGAAACCGTTTCCATACCTTATCTCACGGCTGGTTTTGGCCATATAAGGGGTACATTCACCGGTTTCGAGGGTCATCACGTAATTTCCGAAATCAAGAGTCGCCATCTGGTAATCAGGGATGTCTCTGTTATCATCATAAAAATATCTTCCTCCCGTACAATAAACTGAATTTGGAAATCCGGGATCATCAAGAACAAGTCTCGCCATATCCACCTGGTGAATTATACCATTCCCCATCATATAACCTCCGGCATAATCCCAGTAATAGCCCCACGATTTATTACGGGAAAGGTTATACGGAACTTTTGGTGCAGGCCCGAGCCACATATCCCAGTCAATGGTGTCGGGTGTGGCCGAATTTTCTTTTTCATTGAAGGGAATCGGTCCCTTCTCGATTTGTTTCATGTGCACAGCCACCACATCGCCCAGCTCACCACTTTTAATATATTCACGTGCAGCGAGGGCTTCCTGTGCACTACGGTTTTGTGTTCCGCATTGTACCACCCGATCGTATTTCATAGCGGCTTTAATCATTTGCCGGCCTTCAAACATATTATAGGAAATATTCTTTTCCACGTACACATCCTTTCCGGCCTGACAAGCCCATA
>CAZXHP010000176.1:2469-5405 GCA_964639655.1 uncultured Mariniphaga sp. | reverse complement strand
AGTGAAGATTTAATATCTTTCCTGTAGGAAGGTACATTTTGCGGCATTGAACCTTCAACATTTTTTTCTTTTTTTTCAGAAGTGCAGGAGGAACCCAATGTAAATCCCGCAGCACCGGCTGTAGATAAATAAAAAAATTTCCTTCTTTTCATTTTATTTTTCTTTTTTACGTTCGCGTTTTACATATTCCGCAATATTGTGCACACTGTCGAGCCAGATTCCGTTTTCGGGGTCAGCTGCATATTTGCATATCGCCTCGACGGTAGCAAGCGTTACCATGCTTCCCGGCGAATCGGGCTTGCCCGTTTCATGGCACACGAGAATCAACCATTTCCCGTCGCATTTTTCCGATTCAATCAGATTTTTTGCTTTGTCGAACGGCATTCCGTCGAGTTTCATACCGAGCAGTTGAGCCAGGTCACAGAAAGCCGGGGCATTCGGGCCTTCGTCCATATAGGTGCGGCCTGTTTCAAACCTTTCTGCAACAAGCGGAACATAACTCCTTGTTTCGGCTCCCCTGCCCACATACGTTTGTCCGCAAGGAAAAGCAAACGAAACCGGCTTTATTCCCAGAACACGTTCAATTTCCAGGTTGGAAGAATCGAGTTCGTTTTCCATCCGGTCCAGCGTATAACCTTCCAGTGCCTTGTGTCTCGACCAGTCGAAATTTCCGGTACACGGGTGTGTCAGCGTATGATTCCCGATATCGTGGCCGTTGGCAATGGCAGCTTTCCAGCCGGGGATACGCTCCATCATCCGAATTACCGAAATATAGAATGTTCCCTTTACATCGTATTTGTCGAGCACCGGAATACCATAGTCAACCTGCGAAAAACGGCCGTCGTCGAATGTGAGGCTAACGGCCATCCTTTTCCCTTCCGGCCACTGAAAACCGGATGCTTCGATTGTATTTTCGGACGAGTAATCCTGCGCCCGACAAATGCCGAAGCTCAAAAGAATTGCCAGCAATACAGCTATTTTTTTTCCGATTAAAGTTTCCATATTTTCAAAATTTTAAATGAAACCGCCGTTATTTTTCATCGATTATTCCCTCTGCAATACCACAAAACATCCCTCATCACACACGGATTCAATTTCGATAATTTTACCACCGTCCACTGTTTCCGGTTCTCTCCATTCAGCATTTTCCAAATCAATCCGTTTTAAGGTAAAACGATGATTGTGCCCGCTCAAATCCAGTTTGACTTTTCCGGTTCTGGTAAAACAGACGACATAACTTTCGCCCTCTTTCGCTGCAATGTAGGCCAGGTTTTCTTCTGCGGAGGTAATTAAATCCATCCGCGGTTCGATGTCCCAAAACTTTACAGTTTCTTCGATTTTACGAATGGTACGGATGCTGTTCATTGTGATTTCACACAAACCCAAACCGGCTGGTGGCCGGTGAAACCTGCTCGACGCAAATCCGCCAACGATGTTGCGGCAGAACGTTTGAACGGCATGTTCGGCAACAATTCCCCGGTCAACCCATTTGCTCCCGTCGCTGCCGTAAATTTTGGTGCTGTTCACCGGGCGCGGGTTTTCTTCGGTATAGTCAAAAATGTACCGGGTACCTTTCCAGTTGTCGTATCCGGTAGTGTGGGTGTTTTGAGAAATATCCACAAAATCGTATCGGTCCGGATGGTCCAGTGTTCGCCTGTGAATTTCCGATTGCATGTCCCAGTCGTTCCACATTTCCGTAATCTGAATATCTTTTTCACCAGCTTTTTCCCGGATAAATTCCGCCCAGTAAGTGGCCCAGCGTTCATCGCCGCTGGTTTCGTTGTCGATGCAGTAAAGTACGTTGTCGTAATTCAGGGATACCGACAACATCTTCTCCACAAAGGCCTGCTGGTACTTCAGCACAAGCTGGTTATTATCCAGTTCGGGTACCGTAAAGAAAAACGGCTGCTCATTTCTTCCGGGATGCGCGGGATACAGGCTGTCGAACCCGGCTTCGGCGTACGAATAATTGATATTGTTCTTCGGATTGTACGGATCTGTCAGCCACTCTTCGCGCGAGTGGTCGAAGCGGTCCCATACCTCAATCTGAACGATGATTTCCCGTTCTCCGGCCAGCTTCAAGAACTTTTCAAACTGTTGCCAGTAGGCGTCGTTCCATTTTCCGAGGTCGTATTTTCCGCCGGAATTTTTAGCAAAAGCGCGCAGGTTTCCCAGGTCCCGGTCGCTCATCGTATTGCGCACGTAGTTTCCACCCACTGCCGCCAGACTGTCGAGGTGGGTTTCCAGATTTTTAATCTGAAAAAGATTGTCATCGTCCGAGGCGCCAAGTAGCAAAACAGGTTTTCCCTTGTACTGCCAGTACCGGGGATTTTTTTCATAGGGTTTTATCCCGCTGTCCTTTTTTTCTTCAGGAGTGTTGCAGGTCACGAAAGAACAAATTCCCAAAAGCCAACTAATAATCCATAAAAACTTTGTAGTCATATCCTTTATATTTTAGATTTGTTCTGTTATTCTGAAATGGTTTTGAAGACCAGTTTTCTCACGGAAAAATAGTCATCGCCGGAAAACAGCAGGTGACAGGTTTTCCCGTCGTCGCTCATCCATTTTGGCGGAATGGAAGAAGTTTCACCGGGGCCGATGTCCCAATCCCGCGTATAAAAAACCGTTTTCCAGGGGCCCCAGGGATTTTCGGATTCAAAAATTCCCAGTCCGCCTTTAAACCGCACACCGTTGAAATCCTCTGAAAATCCCGCCTGAACCGTCTGGCACCACAGGTATTTTTTCAATCCTTTGTTGTAGGTAATTCCTGAACGGTAGCATTTTCCCGGATTGGCAAACACCGCTTCCCTTTTCCGGATGTCTTCCGTCCACCGGGGCCTGTTACCGGAATCAAAACCGGCAAAATATTCATAACCGCGCCAATCTTTCAGCCGGTCTTTCGGCACCCTGGCCAAAACAAACCGGTCGCTGTTTTT
>CAZXHP010000176.1:0-2369 GCA_964639655.1 uncultured Mariniphaga sp. | reverse complement strand
CCTACCCGTTCACCGGTATTCGAGCGGATGTTTGTCCCCTGCAATGCCGGCGGATTCCCTGAAACTTTTGAAAGTCCAAGGCTGAGTTTGATGTCGGTTTTTGGTATAAAGCCCCAGCCATCTCCGTAAGCTGTATATAAATGGTCATCGTCGGCCCAGGTGGCCGGCCAGTTATCGCTTCCTTCTGCCAGACGAATCACCTCGTCTTTGGGCGCAAATTCAATGGACAGTTCGCTTTTGGGGTATGGCGGTTCCTCAATGGCATCCATGATGGGGGTCAGCAGGTATTTTTCGAAACCCGTCCAGAAACCCTCGCCCGCCGATTCATCGTATAAATTTTCGCCCATGCGTACAATGACCATGTTTAAACTGGGTATGACCACCAAATGCTGGTTTTTTGCGCCTCCACCGGCAAAGGCATCGCGTGGCACATGTTCCCAAACACCGTCGAAATTACTGTACCACCCGGCAGTGGAAGCAGGTTGCGAATTGGATGCCGTCCGGTAATAGCCCCTCAAAACTTCATCTTCCGGCGCCGGATAAGGAAGTGCCGTTCCTTCGTAAGATGTTAGCTGTTCCACCACGGCAGAGTCGATGAGCTGTTTGCCCTGCCAGTTGCCTTTGTGCAGCATCAGCAAACCGATGCGTGCAATGGCGCGGGCCGTGTAAGCTCCGCCGCCCCAATTCGGCACCAGGTCCAGTCCATCCAGTTCAAATGCTTTTCCGTAGCCCATCGAATATTCGTTCTCCCCGATTCCGATGGGCCCGTAAATCCGCTCCTGCAAGTAGTCGCGGATGTTATCGTATTTTGAATCCCTCATCGAGGCGGTGACAACGTAAGTGAGCATCCCCATACCCGGATTGCTGTAAGCATATTTTTCACCGGGCGAAAACACGACCGGCGTACTGTCCCGCGAAACCAGGAACGGGTTCGGCTCCTGCCGCCAGAACTGGCCCCTCCAGCCGGGAAGGTCGAAATGATGGTGTAATTCCTTCTCCTGCATCTCCGCCAGTTCCTCTTCCGTGCCCTGGGCATCCATCAACCCGGAGGTGTGGGTGGCAAGATGCCGGATGGTGATTTTCGATTTCAACCCATCTTTCTTCCACTCCGGAATGTAATAGCATGCCGCTTCATCGAGCGTCAGGTAACCGTCGTTCATGGCTGCTGCCAGCGACATGCCGCCCACCAGTGCTTTGGCCAGCGAGGCCGTTCCGCGCTTTCTGGTGTCGTCGTCCCATCCTTCGGCAAACCATTCGTAAACCACCTTGTCGTTTTTAAGAATCAGCAGCTTTTGGGTATTCTTTTCTTCCAGAACTTTCTGCATCGCGTCCAGTCGTTGCGATGACATGCCCTGACTTTCAGGCGTGGCATACTCCAGTTGAAAAGCAGCAGGTTTTTCTTTCGCAGATTTTTGCGGACCGACGTTCCAGGAGGTTAACAAAAAGAAAACGACAGGAAGGAACATCAACACCATTCCGGCATTTATCCTTTTATTATTTTTAAAACGAATCATATCCACCGATTTTTATTTGGTTACAAATTCTCCCCTGATAATATTGAATGAATCATTTTCTTTGCGACCGGTGAAAATGAGTGTAAAATTTTTCCCGTCTTCGTTTGTCCACTTGTTCGAAAAATTCCAGAAAAAGGTGTTGAGCGGCCAGTGCCCTTCTCCCCATTTTTGTTCATAGCACACCGTGGTCCACGGGCCCCAGGGCTCCGGGGCATCGAATATCCCGATATTCCCCCGGTGGGTTTCAGTGTGTTCCGTTGTGAGCAAATACCGTTGCAAACCCGCATTGTAGCTCACATTGATACACCATCCCACTCCCGCCGGGTTTTCAAATACCGGCTTGCGTTCACCGATGTTTTTTGTCCAGGTGGGATTCCCGTTTTTCATTCCGGCAAAAAAGGTGTAAGCATCGCGGTTCAGAATTTCGTCTTTGCGAACTCTCGCCAAATCAATTAAACCCGGTTTCTGGCAATTCAGCCAGTCCACTTTGTCGGGATAATCGTCGGGGCCTTCATACGACTGAAAACGAATGAGGTAACTGTACACATACTCATCCCGTGCGCCGGCATAATTTTTCCCATAATTGCAAACCGTGGGCATCATCACGCCTTCTTCCCGCGTAAACGACCAGGGCGTAAATTCCCATGTTGCACCATAATCTTTGGAATGCGCTATTTTGACTTCGTTAAACGGGTCTGTTTTAGTTTCGAACATGCCAACCCACATGTATAACACCTTGTCAATGCAAACAATTCCGTAGCTTTTCCCGATTTGGTCGTGTTCGTTTTCAGTCTGATAACCTCCCCAAATATTGGTGGGTTTGAAGTCGTGCCAGTTGTTTTCGATACGTGCCAC
>CAZXHP010000175.1:0-7612 GCA_964639655.1 uncultured Mariniphaga sp. | reverse complement strand
TCGAAACAATAAATGGTTGTGATTCGACAGTTGTATTAACCCTGACCGTTAATGAAGAACTTTATGTCACGGAAGATATAACCATTTCTTCCGGAGAAAATTACAATGGCTGGACTGAAGAAGGAAATTACCAGCGCAATTTAGTTTCAGTTACAGGTTGCGACAGCACGGTTGTTACAAATCTTACAGTGGAACAAATGGCGTCTCAAACGATCTATCTGGATGCCGGCTGGAACATTATTTCCTCGTATCTCATACCTGATGATGTTAATATGGAAGCGGTTATGGCATCGCTCCAAAGCAGCGGAGATTTGGTAAAAGTTCAGGATGAGTCTAACAATACTTTTGAATACCGGAATAAAAACGTTGGATGGACAAATGGAATTGGAGACTATCAGAAAACCGAAGGATATAAAATCCAGGTTAACTCCAGTTGTGCACTTGAAGTTCGCGGACAAAAAATTTCTTTGCCGTTAAATATTCCATTGTCAGGAGGTTGGAATATAGTTTCTTTCCCAGGCGAAGAAGCTGTGGATGCCATGCAGTTAGTACAATCATTAATCGATGCCGGAATTCTTGTAAAGGTTCAGGACGAAGCCGGGAACTCAATAGAATACTGGAATAAGCATGGCTGGTTGAATGGAATTGGAAATTTTGAGCCGGGAGAAGGATATATTATTCAGGTAAAAAGTGCCGGAATGCTTACCATCGATGAATTTTATACAAAATCCGGTCAGATTGTGGCAAAAAGTGCTGAGCCAACTTATTTTCAGGCTGATTATGAGGGGAACGGGGTTGATCACATGAATATCAATATTGTTGAATTAGCCGGTTCAGGCTTAAAAGCGGGAGACGAGATCGCAGCTTTCGACAACACCATTTGTGTTGGAGCTGTTAAATTAACAGAACAGCATTTTGAGCTCGATGTGGTAAGTATTCCTGCATCAGCCGCCGAAGAAGGCTTGAATAACGGGTTTTTTGAAGGTAATGCTGTAGAACTGAAAGTTTGGAACAGTGATACCGGCGAGGAAATGAATTTATCATCGGAAGTCGTTGAAGGAGATATGGTTTACAACCGTCAGGCCAGTGTATTTGTTGCAATGTCTGAATTGACGGTTGGCGTAGATGAGTTGACGGCGTTCAATATCGAAATCGACGTTTATCCAAATCCTGCCACCGATAATGTGAATATCAGATTCTCTGCAATGCCCGAAATCGGAGCTGCAATTTCTATTTTTGATATATCGGGCAAACAATTGATTTCCAGAGTAATTGAATCAGATATAACCGTAATGAATATTGAAAACCTGAAGTCGGGAGTATATTTTGTTAAAATTCCTGTAAAAGGAGGAATTGCCACACGTAAATTGATAAAAAGGTAGTGTTGACGAATTTTAGCAGGGTCAAAAAATACCGGGCATTTCAGTCCGGTATTTTTGTATAAATGTCTGCAAAACAGTTATCTGATATTATTTTCATTTTGCACCAACGGCGTGTTCAGTGTTGTTACGGTTGATGCAATGGATTTACCGTCAGACACAGTAAGCAATAATTTAAAGTATTCATTGTTTTTAGGAATTTTTAATCGCAGTACCGGACCTGTACCGATGTCTTTAACTGCAAGATAGTTTCCATGTTCGTCACATTTTACAAGCGCCCATTCGAAGGAATAATTTTCATAGGCCAGACCGTATTTCCATCCGGAATCCGTATCATATAACATTGCGTAATACTCCAAAGCCTGGTTTCCGTAAAGAAGAACTGAAGGCCTGAGGATCCGGATAGCTGGTTTTTCAGTTATGTATTTCGCGGATTGCAACACATCTCCCAAAATGTGATATGCTGTTTTTGCCCTTCCTTTCCTGTCAATAAGTCCGTCAAAAGTAAGTTTGTTACTTTCGTGCTGGTCCTGCCAGGAGGTAACAAAAAACGAAGGTTTCGAACTCCATAGTTCAGGATGAGTAAGCGTTTCGGTATCAATTTCGCTGAATACAAAATCCATTTCGGAGCTTTCGAAATAATCAATCAATGCACTTAAATGGTCATCTTCTTTTACCGTTAAACCAAAACAACCGATTCCGTTTACATTCTTGGCCAGCAATTGTGAATGGTACATGGAAAGCAGGTTGACTTCCAGATCGACAATTACCGGTCTTTCCGGATCAATCTTTTTTATTTCCGAAACCAGGTTTTTTAACCAAATAATATAAGCGCGGTTTTGATACAATAATTCGGGTTTATGGAAAAAATCTTTCTGGTTGAAAAGCACATCATTTTGAATATTCCATGAAGAAATAGTTGCGTGCTTTTTGTACTTTGCTACCTTCTTCAGAATAGCATTTTTTAGTTGATTGGTTTCCAGCGTGTCGTTCATAAAATCGAGGTGAGCGGGGATCCAAAACCCATAAGTCACATAAAAGTTAAATTCTTTGGAAATGTTCAGCAGGTTGTAGTCGTAAACAGAATTCCCCGAAAATTTAACTGCATTTAAACCGAGTTTTTTAATTCTTTCAAAATCGGCACTTAATTTTCTGCGGTGTAACACATGATAATTTTTCCTCCAGTCGTGGCCATATTTCAGATTAATGCCTTTTATTTCTTTTAAGCGGGTTAAAGCGGGATTTTTCTGGCTAACATCACTGGTAAGAACCGGCAACGGCATAAAAACATATTCAGGAACTTCTTTGCTTTTAAACGAGGTTTTAATCACCTGATTTTGGGGAATCGTCCAGTCAAGATAATCATTTAATTGGAGTCCTTTAGGCCAGTTGTCATCTACCTTGCTGTTGAAATAAATTACCGATTTTATTTCCTGATAGTTGTTTTCAATAGCTGCAAACGCATCTTCAATCCATTGATTTTGGCTTTGACCGTCACGTAATGTTCCAAATTCAGAAATTACTACAGGAGTTGGCGGTAAATTAATTATTTCATTATGAAAGGGTTCGTATAAACTTTCAAAATCATACCATTCCCCATCCGGGTTATGTTCTCCATAGTTTAAAATGTTTACTCCAATCCAGTCAACATATTCTCTTCCGGGATAAAATTCTGCCAGGTTTTCTGCTTTCCAGGGATTCCAAATCCAAATTACATTGTGGGCGTTATTATTTTTGAAGATTTCGTAGGTATGAATCCAGGCTTTTTTAAATTTCGAAGCGCCCTCATTTCCTGAAATGTACCAGGGATAAAACGGGTTGTCGAATTCGTGTGCAAACCTTAAAAAGACGGGTTTATCCAAATTTTTCAGCTTTTCAGCAAATTGCAAAATATAATGGTCGAAAAAACCGCTGGCAATGTGATCGTAAACATGCGCACTGCCGTTAATTTCATTTTCAAAGGAATTTAGCCAGGGTTCCCAGGTAATCATTGGAATAGACTTGTTCAGGTATATGGAATCCAGAACAGCACCGGGAAAGTTTGATTCCATATCTTTTTCCCATGCCAGATAAAGTGAAACGATATCGAAATTTTCCTCAATCTGGCCCGACACTTTTTTTACATTTCGGAGGCTTGTTATCCCATCATCGTTTTGCGGAGCGAAAATACCAATGTAATTGATCACATTTTTTTTCTGAATTTCCGGTTGAACCCCGCCCCACTTTACATATTCCGAGTGGTAATAAAATCCGCCCGACAGGGCTAAAATAACAACCACCAGAGGAAGCGCCGCTTTCTGCCAGGTAACATAGCCTATATTCTGCGCGGCATTTAAAAGTGATTTTTTTTGTGCTTTAAATTCCAGGTTTACTGCCACAGGCTTTTGTTTTTCAAAGGCAAGCACCAGTGTGAAAAACATAAAAAATGCGTTAATCAGGGCAAAACCCGACATAAAAACTGAAAACGGTGTGAAATCAATTGTTAATCCGTAAATTACGGCAACGATTGAAATTACACCAACCAAAAGGTTCGGCAGAAGTATTTTCCAGCTGGTAAGTTCTTTGTCCTCTTTTGGCGTGGGTAAGTAAGGCACTTTTTTGCGGATAACGGTGTAAACAGCACCAATTATATAAATCCACCACGTGCAGGCCAGCAGCAATCCACCCATCAGATGGGTTCCCCGTTCGCTTTTGTCCATTACCCAACGCTGCACGTAAAAACGGATGCCCAGAATAGAGGTTAATATGGGAATAAAAATCAGTCCGAAATTAATTACGTTGCCTTTCCAGGGTGTGGAAGCTGTAAACAGTGACAGAATTGGTATCAGAAAGCTTATGAGAATAATAAATCCGGAAAGGTAGTGAAGCGGCAAAATTCCGAAATGGATTCTCTGGCGCCATGTAAATTTTTTAAACAGTTTCGGGAAAACAGAGACCAGTAGTTCCAGCGTTCCTCTCGACCATTTCAACTGCTGTTTGTAGTACGATGTCAGTGATGCCGGAACCAGACCCTTTGTAAAAATTTTCGGCACATAAACCGATTTCCATCCTTTTGCATACAGTTGCATGGCGGTGTGCATGTCTTCCGACAAACCAGGAGCATGACCACCGATTGAATCGAGCGCTTTTCGCCTGAAAACACAGTTGGCGCCAATGGCATTTACTGTTCCGTAGGTGTTCAGGGTCATCATTACCGGGCCGTAAAAATGGAAAGTTTGCTCGGCAGCACCCCTTGCAACCAGCGATTCATCAATATTGTAGTAGGCCTGAACCGACTGTACAAACCCGATTTTATCATCCTCAAAATAAGGAACCACCTCTTCCAGGAAATGCGCTTTGGGAACATGGTCGGGGTCCAGTATCACACAAATGTCTCCGGTAGCTTGCAGGAGTGCGTTGTTGATGTTTCCGGCCTTGGCGTTAATGCGGTTGTTTCGCGTTACATGTTTTATTCCGTTTTTTTTGCAGAATTCCTTTAAATGAGGGTCATTGGCTTCATCGCATAAATAGGTGGTGTGCGGGTATTTCATTTTTTGAATGGCGAGAAGTGTGCCTTCAATCATTTCATAAGGCTCGCCGGGGAAATAGGTGGTAAATACGTCAACTGTAAGCTTTTTGGTAAGTTTTGGTTTTTGGGGCACGGAAATATCCCAGTAATGGTACCAGATGTAAATAATCCGAAAGCTGTCGAATGCCATTGGAAATAATAACAGCCAGTAAAGAAGGTTGTTATCGATTAGTTCCGGCTTCAGATACCAATAGAAAAAATTGAAAATACTTAGCAGCCCCAGAATAATCAACATTCTCAGGGTCAATTTCTCTTTCCGGGTTGGAGCTTTAATCACGGAGTTATTCTTGTTCATGGATTCTTCAATACGTAAAACGGGGTATTTGTAGTGGCAAAATTGCCTTCATCGTCATAAATAAATGCAAAAATCCGGTACGGACCTTCTACCTGCGGCGCTCTGAAAGTAACTTCATTGCCATTCGTATTTTCAATGCATCCCTGAATTTTTTTTGTGGGTTTATGTTTGGCTCCTCCGCCTTCGTAGTTCCATCCTTCATTGTGTATTTCCCAGTTAATTTGAAATGCAGAATCGGCTTTTTCGTTAAAAAACACCTGAGCTTTCTTCTGTTCGTTGGGCGTAAAAACAATATTGTCTTTTGCACCTTTGTTATCAACCAACATGTATTTTAACCGGGGTGGCTCCTGAATTACCGTATTTTTGCTCCAGAATTTCTGCAATTCGTAATAAACCTGCGATTTTCGCCCGTGTTCATCAAAAATATTGAACCAGGTGTGTGTTCTTTCCTGTTTTTGCCCCCAGTAAAAAACTGCAGTACCCAAAGATTCTGAATAATGGTTTTTAAATATTAAATAGTTGTCTTTGTATTGTGTGCCTTTGTTGGTACTTGTTGTTTCGATGGGCGCTTCCCAGGCGGTTTTTTCCTGTGCCCAGGGCCCCTCCATTCCCCATTCGCTAATATAAAATGGTTTCATGTGTATAAATTTGGCGAGTTTTTCCAGTTGAGGTTTTATTTTTTGCGGAGGGGCGAAAATGTTGTAGCCAATTACGTCGATTCCGGGTGAATAAACACGAATATTGAGTAGTTTTTTCCAAAACTTGTTGGTGGCCACACTTGTTGTTACCGGATGGTTTGGGTCCTCGGTATGTATAAATTCTATTAACTCGTTAAATGTTTTGATAAACTTTTTTCGTTGAAACAAAACTTTAAAAATTTCAGCTACATCGTCCATGTTCGTTGCAATCCTGTTTTTTTGAAGAACAACCGGATATTGAATCTCATTTCCCAGGTTCCACATTAACAGGGCCGGATGGTTTTTGTGTTTTTTTACAATACTTTTAACCGATTCTTTTAAAAGCGTTACATCCTCTTTAATTAAATACGGATTATAGGCAGTTTCGAACCGATATAACGGTAAATCAACGATAACAGCCAGATTATATTTCTGCGCTTCATCTAATTTATTTTGAAGATTTAGCGTGTCGTATAACCGAACAGTATTACCTCCGATTTCAGCCAGTTCTTTGAAATAGGAGTCTCCGCCGGCACCCTGAATAAAAAAAGGCTCGCCATTTCTGAAAAACTGGTAGCCTTCTTCGGTTTTTTTTATATAAACCGTTCGGGTTTCATCAGCAGGTTTTTTATTGTTCCGGTTTCGTAACGTGAAAAATCCCCAAAAGGCAAGGAGAAGAAAAAATGCCAATATACTATAAATAAACAATTTAACTTTCATTTTGTGTTGATTCTACCAAGATTTTCAATGGTTAGGTTGTTTCCGGTACTACACTTTTCCGCGTTTTTTAACCAGAAGGCGTCTATTTTAGAAAACAAAAAAACAACCTCGAGAAATCTTCATAAATTGTGGGAATATTATTTCAAAACAATCTTTTATAATTCAACAAATTTTGTATAAAGAAAAAGAAAACCTTATTTTTATTTAATCAACCTTAGTAGCGAAATAGTTTTATAATCGATTTATCAACCTTATTTACCTTATTCCAATGAAAATTGAATACGACAATATTTACGTTCATTATGTTTTTACGACTATTGGCCGGCAGCGCATCATTCCTGAAAAAAACAGGGAACGGATTGAAAAATACATAACCGGAATTATAAAAAACAAGCGCTCCCGGTTGTATGCCATTTATGCAAATCCCGAACATGTTCATTTTTTGGTTTCACGTTCGCCGTCTGTTTCTGACGAAGAACTGGCAACTATTATAGCTGATAGCTCTGAATCTTTTATTAACGAAAATAACCTGGCAATTGGTAAGTTCCGGTGGCAACAATCTGCCTCTGCGTTTTCCGTTTCAAAAAAAGATGTTGATAGGGTATGCAAATACATCCTCAGCCAACCCGAACATCATAAAAAATACAATTTTGACGATGAATATGAGAAATTTCTAAAACATTATCAGAATACCATCAAAAAGAAGAATTGAGAAAAGGTTCTACCATTGTTATAAAATTCGAAGAAAAGAAATAAAGATTTTAAAATAAGGTTAGGAAATTATGGGCAAATATATTACTACTAAGGTTAAAAATAGTAGATAAGGTTTATTGATTACTGTATTTTGGGTCCAAAATTTTTTCAATACTTAGAAAATCAATTTGCGTGATAGGTATTGAATACGGGAATCACTTTTTTAATTATTCAGCACTTCCAAAAACCGGTAAAAGGTATTTTTTGTAATGCTCCAGTC
>CAZXHP010000174.1:0-7613 GCA_964639655.1 uncultured Mariniphaga sp. | reverse complement strand
AAAACCAATTATCAAATTCATACGGATGCGGTTAAAGATTGTATTGTGCCAGAGAAAAACTATGATAAAGACAAAGAATGGTTGGTTTACGCTGAAGAAGCAGATTTATTAAATGTTGCGTTGTTCAAATGTACAGCGAAAGATTGGCGCGAAGCAAATCCTGATAAAGTAAAGAAAGGATTTAATATTCGTGATTTTGTAAGTATCAATGAGCTTGTTGTATTTGCGAATCTGGAAAATCTTAACTCCATCTTAATTTGCAACAAAATAGATAAGGAACAAAAAAATTTAAGGCTGTCGCAATTACCCTTTGGTTTTGTCGCTATTACACTTCTGATTTAGTGCATATATTCTTTAAGTTTGACAAATGATTAATACAATCATTTAAAACAAGAATAAACAATGAAGAAAATTATTGTATCTGAAATGATAACTCTTGACGGCTATTTCGGTGGCTTGAATGGTGAAGTTGACTGGTTTATGTGGGATAAGAATACAGACAGCGAAACATTTGAAATGTTGACCGAAACCGATTGTTTGTTACTCGGCCATAAAACCTACGAAATATTATCAGGCTATTGGCCAACAGCTACTGAAGAAGAGCCAAAGTATATAGAACGCATAAATAGTTTGAAAAAAGTGGTCGTATCAAAAAATAGCCGTACGTTGGATTGGAACGCTGAACCTCTAAAGGTTTCAAGTGATGAAGAATTGACAAATGCAGTAAATAATCTCAAAACAAAACACAATTTATTGATTTTTGGAAGCGGTTCTATTGTTTCAGTACTTACTAAGAACAAGTTAATCGATGAATACCGGCTTTTTATGAATCCAGTCATACTTGGTTCCGGCAAACCATTATTTACAAACACTGGCGACAAATCTGTGCTAAATTTAACCCAAACAAAGACTTTCGGGAATGGAGTAGTATTGCTCGAATATAAAATCAGGAATAATAATGAATCTCAAATAAAATGACTACAATTTCAAAAGACATTTTGGCATACAACAAATCGCAAACAGCAGAAGACAAAGCAGTTTGCGATTTGCTTGCAAAAGAAATCAGCACCCGTTTACCCGAAGCCGAAAATAAAATATGGCACAGGCATCCGGTCTGGTTTTTGGATGGCAACCCCACCGTTGGTTACAGCAAACAAAAAAAGGGGATAAGACTCATGTTTTGGAGTGGTGCTGATTTTGACGAAAAAAATTTAAACGTAAAAGGTGAAAAATTTAAAGACGCTTCAGTTTTTTTCAACAATATAACCGAAATTGATGTGAATGAACTGGCACGTTGGCTCGAAAAATCGAAAGAAATACAATGGGATTATAAAAATCTTGTAAAGCGAAAAGGAGTTTTGGAACGATTAAAATAAACAATTCGCGTAAAACAATGATAGCAAATACGCCACAACCGCCATATTACGCTGTGATTTTCACTTCTGTTCGTACAGATATTGATAACGGCTACTCCGGGATGTCGGATTTAATGATTAATCTGGCAGGCAGGCAGGAGGGATTTTTAGGTGTTGAAAGTGCAAGAAATGAAATCGGAATTACCGTTTCTTATTGGAAAGATATGGAATCCATCAGAAAATAGAAATTTAATGCCCAACATTTGATTGCACAGGAAAGAGGAAAATCAGACTGGTACAAACACTACAAAACACGAATATCGCTGGTAGAAAGAGACTATAGTGTCATTAAAAAACTTAAACACGGTAATTATTCAACACCTAACTGAACTTTTGCACCGTTTATATGGGCTTCACCTTGAGTTTCAAGTGCAAAATAACCATAAGCCAGGGGTGCAGCCGCTGCACGTTCAACAGATTGTTCAAAAATCTTATCCCAAATTTTGCCCCAGTTGGGCCCTGAAAAAAGGTAATAGGTTTTATACTTACTGCCTTTTTCTTTTTGCAGCTTCACTCATGGTATTACACACATAATCAATTGATAAATAAAAACATAGGTTCATTCGTATTTTTTCAGCAAAATTGGAGAATGCAGGTAGTTTTTTTGCAATTGTTCTTATTATAATAAGTTTCATTAACAAATAAAGTTATCAATACAATAGAAATTTGTGATTTTACGGCATTTTCACTTGTTCCCACAAATGTGTTTTTTGATATTTATCAACAAAAAAAGCCGACCATACGTTTAAGAGGGATAATGGCTTTTTTAATCAAAATATTTCTCAAGGCCAAACTCATAATTCTTTATGGGTCTGTGCTGGCAATTTTGGTTTTTAGCCTGAAATGGTTACAATGGAAATTCTTAATCGTTGACAATTCCATAGATATCTACATCGGACTTGTTGCACTGTTTTTTACAGTTTTGGGAGCTTGGGTTGCCAAACAAGTTGAAAAGCCAAAAGTGGAAAGGGTAATTTTAGAAAAAGAAATAGTTGTTACGCTGCCCGAAGAGTTTACGATAAATGAAACCGAGCTGAAAAAGTTGAATTTAAACAATCGGGAATATGAAGTATTGCTGCTTTTGGCAAAAGGATACAGCAATGCGGAGATTGCAGAAAAATTATTTCTTTCGGTAAGTACTATAAAAACACATGTTTCCAATCTCTACTTTAAAATGCAGGTGAAAAGCAGAACACAAGCAATAACTAAGGCTAAACAATTGAAAATTATTGAATTGTAAAATTCGTACTTTAGTATTAAAATTTGCCTTTTGAGGTATTTGGTACAAAAGTATGATGAAATTTATATCATCAGAATTTAGTTTTGCAGCGAATTTTAATTGATTAAACAGATGAGAAAAATTGTTTTAATTTTTGGTCTAATTATCGGGACAATTCTAAGTGCCAATATGATTGTAATGGTGAAGTTGATGTACTCCAAAACCGATTTCAAAGGAAACGATTTTGTAGGCTATACTGCATTGATTGTTCTTTTTTCACTGATTTTTTTTGGTGTCAGAAATTACCGGAACAAACATCCTGACAGAGTTATTTCTTTCGGTAAAGCCTTTAAAACAGGCGCTTTAATCGCTTTGATCGCTTCTACAATGTATGTGGTGATATGGCTTTTCTATTATTATTTGTTAGTTCCCGACTTTATTGATGTATATACTTCCCATATGTTGAACAATTGCGCGGATGCGGATTTACAAGCCAAAACAGCACAAATGGCAAACTTTAAAGAGATGTACAAAAATCCGCTTTTTGTGATATTAATTACCTATTCGGAAGTGTTACCTATCGGATTAGTTGTTGCTCTTGTAAGCGCATTGATTTTAAAAAAGAAAAACAATGCAGGATAGTATAGCAGTGGTAAATATTTACCTTCAATATTAGTCGCTGTCTTTGCCTTAAATTTTCCAGTGATGGAAATTTAAAAAATATTCAGGAATGTCGCAATGAGAATATAAAATCAGGAATAATAATGAATCTCAAATAAAATGACTACAATTTCAAAAGAGATTTCGACGAAAAAAATTTAAACGTAAAAGGTGAAAAATGTAAAGACGCTTCAGTTTTTTTCAACAATATAACCGAAATTGATGTGAATGAACTGGCACGTTGGCTCGAAAAATCGAAAGAAATACAATGGGATTATAAAAATCTTGTAAAGCGAAAAGGAGTTTTGGAACGATTAAAATAAACAATTCGCGTAAAACAATGATAGCAAATACGCCACAACCGCCATATTACGCTGTGATTTTCACTTCTGTTCGTACAGATATTGATAACGGCTACTCCGGGATGTCGGATTTAATGATTAATCTGGCAGGCAGGCAGGAGGGATTTTTAGGTGTTGAAAGTGCAAGAAATGAAATCGGAATTACCGTTTCTTATTGGAAAGACCTGGAATCTATCAGAAAATGGAAACTGAATACCCAACATTTGATTGCACAGGAAAGAGGAAAGTCAGACTGGTATAAACACTACAAAACACGAATATCGCTGGTAGAAAGAGACTATAGTTTCGATAAAATTTAAATAATTGAGGGCACACCGGCCAAAGGTCAGGAGTTAATTATAACAGGTGGAAAAGGAAAAATTACCCTGGTTTACTCAGTCGCTAAACGTTGGTAGTAACCCTAAATTTCCCGACAGGCAAATACTTTACAATTCAATCAACTCGCCGTTTTGCTGCCCCAACTCCCTGCCCCATTTAGCAATGGCATCTAAAGTAGGAATGAGCGTTTTGCCAAAATCTGTAAGCGAATATTCAACTCTTATAGGGGGTTTTTCCCCAAAGACCGTTCTTTTGATTAAACCATTTTCTTCCAAAGCTTTTAACTGAATACTAAGCATTTTTTCTGTAATATCGGGAATCTTCTTTTTGAGCTCACCAAACCGTAATACTTCATACCTGAGATACCACAAAACCACGGTTTTCCATTTTCCCCCAATATAATCCATGGTAATATCCATTGCACAATGATACGTTTTCCCGTAAAGTTTGTAAACTTTATTGTGGTTGTTTATTATCATTTTTTAAAATTTATAAACCTGTCAAAATTGACAGTTATTGCGAGGTAAAAATACTATACTTTTCTTTGTTACTGTGATTTTTATAGTAATAAATTAAATATTAACAAAATGAGTGCAAAAATTCACACTTACACGTCAAGTGAACCCATGTTGAAGGTAAATGCCTTCATTGTGGAAGGTCAAAAGGAGTTGGTAATAGTGGACACAACCCTTACTATGAGCGATAGTAAATCGCTGAAAAAGCTGGCAGACAGTTTAGGAAAAAGAATTGCTGCAATTTTAATTACACATGGACATCCGGATCATATTGCCGGTACATACAACATTGCACTTAATGGAGAAATTCCCATCTTTTCAATTGTTTCGGTAAAAAAACTCATGAAAGACACAGAAGCTTCCAAACACCAACAGTGGTCTGCCATGTTTGGCGATGAGTGGATACCGAAGTGGGTATATCCAAACCAGAGTGTTAGTGACGGAGAAAGTGTAACAATAGCGGGTTTAAAATTTACTGTGACAGACATTGGCGCGGGAGGAGATTCTGATGCCAATAGTTTTTGGTTGCTTGAAGATGAGAATAAAGCAGCTTTTTTGGGAGATTTTTTATACAAACAAAATCATACATATATGAACGATGGAAGCATTCTCAGATGGTTGGCTAATTTGGAAAGGTATTCTGATCTACTCAAAGAGTTCAAATCGTACTATATCGGTCATGGGAGAACTTGCGTTTTTGCCGATATCTATAATCAAAAAGAATACTTACTCAAATATTGTGAAAATGTGCTAAAAGCGACAAACGGAACGGCAATTTTCACACAGGATAATAAGCAACAATTTGAAAAAACAATGTTAAGTCTGTATCCCAGTTATGGTTGCCAATTTATGGTTGGGTTATCAGCTGAAAAAGTTGCATCAGAATTACTAAACAAAAATCATAAATAAACAAAAAGCAAAAACGATGAAACAAATTGGAATTTTAGGAACAGGTATGGTAGGAAATACCATTGGTAACAAACTCATACAGTTAGGTTATGAAGTGAAAATGGGGTCTCGCACCGCCGATAATGAGAAAGCACTTAATTGGGTAAAATCCAATGGAAGCAAGGCTTCAAATGGTACATTTACAGATGCAGTGTTGTTTGGAGGCATCGTTTTTAACTGTATAAAAGGAGAACATACATTGAATGTATTTAATAGGGCCGGCATCGAAAATTTCAATGGTAAAATAATAATTGATATAACCAATCCATTAGATTTTTCAAAAGGAATGCCCCCAACACTCATACCGGGTTTAACCAATACAAATTCCTTAGGTGAAGAAATTCAACGACTTTTGCCTGATGCCAGGGTCGTTAAAACTTTAAATGTAGTGAATTGTGAGGTCATGGTTGATGCGGGTAAATGTGGCGGTTCAGCAACTATGTTTTTGGCAGGAAATGACGGTGATGCGAAAAAAGTTGTAAAGGACATATTAATTCAATTTGGGTGGAATGACATCATTGATTTGGGAAATATTACCCATGCCAGAAGCACTGAAATGATGCTCCCCATTTGGTTAAGCATCTACGGGGCTACTAAAAATGGTTATATAGCCTTTAAAATAGTAAGGTAAAGGATGTAAACTGGCGAATGAAAATGCGGAGAAGCTTAATAATGGATATGAGTAGTCCACCAAACATTGAAGGTGCTGAAAAAAAATATTAAACCAGAAAGTTCAGCCGCTGGCCATACACCTCGTCCATAACTTTTCCGTTTTTATACACCTCCTGTCCATTCACAAATGTAGCTATTATTTTATGCGAGAACTCCTGTCCTTCGAAGGGAGACCACCCGCATTTATACATTATATTATCCGGTGAAACTTCCCAGGTCTGGTTGGGATCGATAAGAACAAGGTCGGCAAAATAACCTTCGCGAATGTAACCGCGGCTATCGATGCGAAACAGCTCGGCCGGTGCATGGCACATTTTCTGAACCACTTTTTCCACCGGAATCACGCCTTTGTTGCTCATTTCGAGCATGGCTGCCAGCGAATGCTGAACCAGTGGTCCACCCGACGGCGCTTTAAAGTACGTATTGTTTTTTTCTTCGCGGGTGTGCGGAGCATGGTCGGTAGCAATCACGTCTGTTTTATCTGAAAGCAGGGCTTCCCACAATGCCTCTTTGTCTTTTGCTGTTTTAATGGCCGGATTCCATTTAATAAAATTACCTTTTGAAATGTAATCCCGGTCGTCGAACCAGAGGTGATGCACACAAACTTCGGCGGTAATTTTTTTATCTTTTACATTGCCTGAAGAAAAAAGGCTCATTTCTTTGGCTGTGGAAAGGTGCAGAACATGAAGCCGGGTATCAAATTTCGAAGCCAGTTCAACGGCTTTAGAGGAAGAAATGTAGCAGGCTTCGTCGCTCCGGATGTGGCAGTGACGTGATATCGGCACATTTTCACCATATCGTTGTCGCGCAATTTCTATGTTTTTCTGAATGGTAGCTTCGTCTTCACAGTGGGTGGCCACCAAAGTAGGTGCATTCTTAAATATTTCAGAAAGTGTTTTTTCGTCGTCAACCAGCATGTTTCCTGTTGAAGAGCCCATAAAAACCTTAATACCGCATACTTTCGAAGGGTCGGTTTTTAGTACTTCCTTTAGATTATCGTTGGTGGCGCCCATGTAAAATGAAAAATTGGCTGGCGAAACCTCAGCGGCACGGCGGTATTTTTGTTCCAGTAATTCCTGCGTTACGGTTTGCGGATTGGTATTGGGCATTTCCATAAAGGAAGTCACACCTCCTGCCACCGCAGCCCGGCTTTCACTGGCAATGTCGCCCTTGTGTGTCAGGCCCGGCTCCCGAAAATGCACCTGATCGTCGATTACTCCCGGGATGAGATACAGGCCTGAAGCATCATCTATTTCCACCCCCGACAAATCAAAATCCTGCGGAATGGTATAAGGAAATACCCGTTCAATTTTTTCGCCATCGATTAAAACACTTCCCCTGAATTTCAACCCATCATTAATTATGGTAGCATCTTTAATCAGCTTTTTCATTTTTTTGCCTTCCTTTTATATATGGTATTAACTTTTTCCCGGATTAAGTTATCACGGCTAACTTTTGTTTTTATCTGAAACTGAATCTGCTCACTGCAACTGTTCACTCAACT
>CAZXHP010000173.1:0-7619 GCA_964639655.1 uncultured Mariniphaga sp. | reverse complement strand
TTTGCCCTGGTTGAAAACGAGTTTGGCGACGTGGCCATCGACACCCAACTAATTAAGGGAGTGGAAGCCAGCCGGCTCTTTGAACTGAAACAGGGTTGCATTTGCTGCACCAATACCAACGAATATGAATTGGTTTTACAGGAACTGGCCGAACGTTTTCCGCATGTACAGCACCTGCTGATTGAAACCACCGGCGTTGCCGACCCGGCAGGAGTTATCCGCCCGTTTTTCAGGGAAGAACGGTTGAAAGAACTTTACACATTCAATGGCACCATTTGTATGGTGGATGCCCTGAATTACGAAAACCAGTCTGAGCCGGAAATCTCCCTGAAACAGCTTGCCATGGCCGATGAAGTGGTGGTTACCAAAGCAGAAAATTTTCAACCTTCAGAACTGGGAAAGGTGAAAAAATGGATAGAGAAAGTGAATCCGCTGGCCCAGAATTGGTTTCCAGAAAATGGGATAACAGATGGTTTGGATTTGTTTTCCATTCAAAAACAAAACAGATTTTTTATTGAACGAAAGACTGCTGATCTTCATGCTGCCATTCAAACCAAAACGCTCAACTTTTCAGTTCCTTTAAACCGCGAGGAATTTACCCGCTGGCTGGCCTACAATCTCGATGTTTACAAAAATGAAATTTATCGTGTAAAAGGATTGCTCTGTTTCGAAAACGAACCATTTGAGTTTGTTCTTCAGGGAGTTGGCGGGAGTTTTGAAATTACTGAAGGTGAAAATTTGGCTGCTGAAAGTCTCAATCAACTTGTTTTTATCGGGCAGCTCGATAATTTGCCACTGGATTTTTTCAACGCACAATAGTTATCCAAAGCGGAATGACAAAAATGGAAAGCAGGGTTCCCAGCACCACAATGCGGGCAAACAGTTTGGTTTCCAGTTGGTATTGAAACGATAAATAACCAGAAAAAGGGGCAAAACTGTTTCAAATGCAACTATGAATGTATCCATTCGCCGTAATCGATATGCGGGCGCACGTCGGTAACCATCATACCGGCTTTTTTCGCGGCTTCAATACCCAGGTCTCCGTCTTCAAAAACCTGACATTTTTCGGGTGTCACGCCCATCAGCTCCGCACATTTTAAAAAAGTGTCGGGATTGGGTTTGTGGCGGGTTACATCGTTGGCGGTAACAATTACATTAAAATATTTTGCAATTCCCAGTTCATTCAACTGCACTTCTGTACTTTTTCTGCTGGCACCTGTACCGACAGCCATCGGTAATCTTCCGTAATATTTTTTCACAACAGAAATAATTTCTCTCACCGGTTCGAGCAGTTGGGCCGAATCCCGGAATGATTGCTGTTTAAGCTTTACAATCTCCTCCGGATCCACAGAAAGGTTGTATTGTTCCACTATCCGGTGCGCAAATTCAATAGTTGCACGCCCGGTCATTTCGACCATAATTTGCGGGTCGAATTTGAACCCGTAAACTTCGCCTACTTTATTCCACGTAGCCATGTGAACCGGCAATGAATTGGAAAGCGTTCCGTCAAGGTCGAATATCAGCGCCCTGGCATCAGGGTGAACATGTAATCCCATATTTTTCAGATTTTTGGCAAAAGTAATACTTCACAGCCGATTGCGTATGAAAAACCGTCAAATCGGCAAATATTTAAAAATCTGTTAAACGCATCTGATCCGGTTTTAAACCGAATTTCTGCCGGTAAACAACAGGTGGATTCTACTTTCGGAGTACTTGTATTAATTTTCGTTTGCCTTTTGTAAACCCTACCCGGCTTTTGGCGTATTGCAGTTCGGTTGCTGTTCTGTAAAATAACCTCGAAAAGTAGAGGCGAATTTCCCAAAATTTATAACTTTGGTGCAAGAAAACATGTTATAGGACATATATGCTAAATTCAGAGATGGGAATTAAAGATATTCTTGAAAATTCGAATTCAGTTTTTTATTTGCTCAACCGGGAAGAAAAGCAGGCATTGGAGCAATATATTTCGCTGGCTCATTATAAAAAAAATGAGTTTGTGTTTAAAGAGGGTGACAAACCTGCCGGATTTATGATGCTGGTGAGTGGCAAAGTAAAAATTTTCAAGGAAGGGGTAGGAGGACGCGAGCAGATTATTCGCATGGCACGCCCGCTGGGGATGATTGGCTACCGCGCCCTGTTTGCCGAAGAAAACCACATTGCATCGGCTGTAACCATCGAAGAATCCATGATTTGTACCGTAAGCCCCGATTTTATTTTAAACACAGCATTAAAAAATAACCATTTTTCGCTGAGTATAATTCGAAAACTGGCGAAAGAGCTGGGATTTTCCAATGAGCGAACCGTTACTTTAACGCAAAAACATATTCGTGGACGACTTGCCGAGTCGCTGCTGCTGCTCAAAGACAAGTACGGCTACGAACACGACGGCACTACGCTGAAAGTTTACCTGTCGCGCGAGGACATTGCCAACTTGTCGAATATGACGACATCCAACGCAATACGTACACTTTCAACTTTTGCCAACGAAAAGATAATTGCCATCGACGGACGAAAAATCAAAATTCTGGACGCGCACCGGCTGGACAGGGTAAGCAAACTCGGTTGATTATTCGGTTAAATAAACCCGTTTTACCCGCTGCGAAATGCCGGTGAGAATTTCGTAAGGAATGGTTCCGGCTTTTCGGGCAACTTCGGTAACTGAAATGTTCGGCCCGAAAAATTCCACCTCGTCGCCCGCACGAACATTTAATTCTGTAACATCCAGCATGAGCATATCCATACAAATATTTCCAACAACCGAAACACGTTTTCCATTTACAAACGCTTCGCTGTTCCCGTTTCCCAGTTTGCGGTCGAGGCCGTCGGCATAACCTACCGGAACCACGGCGATTTCTGTTTTCCGGGTAATTTTACCTTTGCGGCCGTAACCCACTGTTTCGTCCGGCTCCAGTGGTTTTACCTGCGAAACCACACTTTTAAACGCGCTGATGTTTTGTAGGGGAAGATTGGTGAACGATACCCCGTAAAGTCCGATTCCCAGCCGCGCCATTTCAAATTGTTTTTCAGGAAAACGTTCGATACCTGCCGAGTTCAGGATATGCCGGTCGATCTTGTACGGAAAACTTTCTGTAATTTTTTTCGAAAGCGTTTCAAACCGGTTGAACTGTTGCTGTGTAAAGTTATCCAGTTGAGGATCGTCGCTGCCGGCAAGATGCGAAAAAACAGAAACTACTTTCAGTCTGTCGGTTTTTTGGAGAAATGAAACTACTGTGTTTACTTCTTTCATCGATTTAAATCCCAGCCGGTTCATTCCGGTGTCCAGTTTAAGGTGAACAGGATGATGCTGAATTGCGTTTTCTGAAACTGCTTTATCAAAGTTTTCCAGCAAATCCATACTGTAAATGTTGGGTTCCAGCCCAAAATCGATGATATTCTGAAAACTGTGCTCCTCCGGGTTCATTACAATTACGGGTGTTTGAACTCCCGCCTGTCTGAGTTCTACGCCCTCGTCGGCCACAGCAACAGCCAGGTAGTCTGCATGTTGAAACTGCAGCAATTTGGCTATTTCCACATCGCCGCTGCCATACGAAAAGGCTTTTACCATAACCATAATTTTAGTGGAAGGCCGGAGCAGGCTTCGAAAAACGTTGAGGTTGTTCACCAGCGCATTCAAATCGATTTCCAAAACTGTTTGATGCGCTTTTTGCTGCAGCACAGCCGAAATTTTTTCAAACGCAAAGGTACGCGCGCCTTTTATTAATATGGCCGAATCTTTAACCCGGTTACGCATTATACTTTTTTCGAACGATTGGGTGGAATCGAAAAATGTGTTTTTTAGGGTGAATAAACCGCAGTGGGCCGAAATTTCAGGTCCAACACCGGTCAGTTCGTCGATGTTCCACTGTTCGAGCAGTTGATTAACCTGGCGGTACAACTCATTTTGAGGAAGCCCGGTTTGCTGAATATCGGAGAGAATGACCTGTTTTTTCAGGTGGCCTTTTTTAGCCTGCTGGTGCAACACCGAAAGCGCGATGGACAGCGACGTCAAATCCGAATTGTAATAGTCGTTTATAAGCAGACAATTGTTGATGCCCTGTTTGATTTCAAGCCGCATGGCAACCGGCGCAAGCTGTCTGAAACGTGGTAAAATTTTTTCGGGATTTTTCGAAAGTATGTGAATTGCCGCAAAGCAGTGACTGGCATTTTCGATAGACGAGGCATCGGTGAACGGAATCTGGAAACGAAAAGAATTGTTGCCAATCATTGCTTCGATTTGAGTGAACCCGTTTTCGGCTGTTTTTTTAAACTGAATGGCAGCTGCCCTGGTTTCGAAGGACCAGCTAAACGGTTCAATTTGGTGCTGCCTGCAAAACTGCCGGAAATGGGATGCTGTCTTTTCATCATCGGCGCAAAAGATGAGTTTTTGGACGTTTTGGAATAACTTCAGTTTTTCTTCGGTTTTTTGCTGTTTCGAACTGAAATTTTCCTGGTGCGCATCGCCGATATTTGTTAAAATACCAACTTCGGGCTGAACCATCGGGGCCAGTTTTTCCATTTCTCCCGGTTTTGAAATACCGGCTTCAAAAATTCCGAGGTTAAAATGTGTGTCCATCAACAAAACCGAAAGTGGCACACCTACCTGTGAATTGTAACTTTTGGGGCTGCGTACAATTTTGTATTCCTCAGAAAGCAGTTCGTGCAGCCACTCCTTGACAATGGTTTTTCCGTTGCTGCCTGTAATTCCGATCACCGGAAAACGAAAACGGCTCCGGTGGTGTGCAGCCAGTTTTTGAAGCGCTTCGGTAGTATTTTTTACCAAAATAAAAACTGCATTTTCCGAAATCACCTCCGGCTGATCGACAACAAAAGCATTCCATCCACGGTTCTGCAACCCGGGAACATAAGTATGGCCATTGTTGCGCGGTCCTTTCAACGCAAAAAACAAGGTGTTTTCTCCCCTGGAAAACGTGCGGCTGTCGGTTGCCACCTGTTCAATTTTTTTATGTTGAAAACCAGCGGGAGCAAACAATTCTCCTTCTACAATTTGTACGATTTGCCGTATGTTATATTCAATCATTGTTTCCTAATTCCTTTTTTTTTCACCTCCCTTTTGGGGAGTCCCGATAGCTATCGGGAGGGGGGCTCTTTTTGGGTTTTTAAATAACAACTGCGGCAAAGCGGTTCATACACATCTTTTTCGCCCAGCAACACCACTTGTTCTTTTTCCGAAAAACGGTGCGAAAACTGGGCGATGCTTCCGCAGCGCATACAAATGGCATGTACTTTGGTTACATAATCGGCCACAGCCATAATACCCGGCATAGGGCCAAACGGCTGTCCTTTAAAATCCATATCGAGGCCGGCTACAATTACACGTATCCCCATATTGGCCAGTTTTACCACCACATCGACCAGGCCTTTATCGAAAAACTGCGCCTCGTCGATGCCCACCACATCCACATTCGCCGATAACATCAGAATATTGGAAGAATTATCAACCGGAGTGGAACGAATGGCATTTTCGTCGTGCGAAACCACTTCTGTTTCCGAATAACGCACGTCAACAGTGGGTTTGAAAATTTCCACCTTCTGCCGGGCGAAACTGGCCCGCTTCAAACGGCGAATCAATTCTTCGGTTTTTCCCGAGAACATGGAGCCGGTCACCACCTCGATGCTGCCCTGTTTTTTATGGCTGTTTACATCTCGTTCAATAAACATTTGGCGTTCGATGAATAAGCAATTAAAATTAGTACTTTTACAAAATTAATCTTTAAAAAGAATAGCCGGGCAAAGAAATGGAAAATAAAAAACTGTTAAAAATTTTATTGAAAGATATGGGCGAACTGGAAGAGTCAATTGCCGAAATAAAAGCAAGCAAACGGTTCGATACCCTGGAAATGGAGTTTATTCACACACGCGCAAAGGGAATTTTACAGTTGGTACAGCTGCTGGATACAAAAGATGAAACTGTTCAGACTGAAATAAAAAAAATGCCGGAAGTTTTGGAAAAACCACCGGAAGAGGCAGATGCAGACGAATCTTTTAAAGAAATAACGGAAGACCAGCAACCGGTTGAAAAAGAAACAACGGAACAACCTGAAAAAGTTGAACTTCGGGAGGAAAAGCCCGGGCAAAAAGAACCCGCTCCGAAATCGGTAATGACCGGCGCCCCCGGAACTACAGTTCAGGAAAAACCCTCACCACCGGTTAAAAAAGATAAACAGGAAAACGAAGACGAAGTTGTTCTGGAAGAAGGGAATGCGATAGCTGATACGGTTTCCCGGTTAGGCGACAGTTTTCTGAAAGGAAAGTCGCTGAATGATTTGATTACCGACCAGAATAAACTGGAGTTCAAGTTGTCGAACCGGCCGGTAAACAGCATACAGGCAGCCATTGGCATAAACGACCGGTTTCAGTACATCCGCGAACTGTTCGACGGCGACAACCAAAAATTTCTGGAAACAGTAAAAATCCTCGATTCAAAACAAAATATAAAGGAAGCAGTGGATTACCTGCGCAATAACTTTAAATGGAAAAAAAACGAAACCAGCCTTAAATTTGTTAACCTGGTTAAACGTCGGTTTATCAATGAGTGAACCCGGTAAATTGATTTTGGTGCCGACTCCCATTGGCAATTTGAACGACATTACGTTGAGGGCCGTCGAAGTGCTGAAAAATGCCGATATGATTCTGGCCGAAGACACCCGTGTTTCTTCCAGGCTGATGAACCATCTGGGCATCGACAAAAAACTGACACCCCATCACAAATTCAATGAGCACAAGTCGCTGGGGATGATCATTTCGAAACTAAATGAACGACGAACAGTGGCCCTGATTTCCGATGCCGGAACTCCCGGAATTTCCGATCCCGGGTTTTTGCTGGTTCGCGCTTGCGTAGAAAACGGTATAGGGGTGGAGTGCCTGCCCGGTGCTACGGCGCTAATCCCGGCGCTGGCTGTTTCGGGCCTGCCCTCCGACAGGTTTGTTTTCGAAGGTTTTCTCCCGCAAAAAAAGGGCCGGCAAAAAAGATTAAAAGAACTTTCGGATGAAACGCGTACTATGGTTTTTTACGAATCGCCTTTTCGTTTGGTGAAAGCATTAACACAGTTTGCTGAATTTTTTGGCGAAGACCGCCGGGCCTGTGTTTGCCGCGAGCTTTCCAAACTGTTCGAGGAAATAAAAAGAGGCACCGTTGCCGAACTGCAGCACTATTATGCCGAACACTCACCCAAGGGAGAAATTGTGGTTGTGGTGGAAGGAAAACCGAAGAAGGAACAATGAAAAAAAACGGTGTACGGCAAATTCCATATTATTATGTACCTGTGAAAAAAGAACTGTATTGTACCTTTGTTTTTGACATGGTATTTTACACCGCGGTTTTTCCCATAGGGATTCTCCGTAGGAGTCCTTCGGGCCTTCGGAAAACCCGGTGATTGCGGATGAAACAACAGAGAAAAACAGGCTTTAGCCGTTAAAATAAAATAATATGTCGTACGTAAAAATATGGATTCACGCAGTATGGACGGTCAAAAACCGAAAGCCAGTTCTTGCATCAGAAATAAGACAGGAAGTTTTTGAGCATATTCATCAAAACGCACTGTCCAAAGAAATTCTCGTGGAAACCGTTGGCGGACATCATAATCACGTGCATTGTCTTT
>CAZXHP010000172.1:0-7702 GCA_964639655.1 uncultured Mariniphaga sp. | reverse complement strand
CGCATTCGAGTTCGAGGTCAGCAGCCGGAGCTGTAACCACCGGTTCGGTTGTGTCGTTAACCGTAAAAGTTTTGGTGGCAGTTGTCGAATTTTCGCTTTCGTCGGTGGCTGTGAAGGTTACGGTTACGGTCTGGCTACAATTATTTGCCGGGGCATTGTATGAAGCTGAGACAGTTACAGAAGCGTCACAGTTATCGGTTGCTGAGGCTGTCGCAGTCCAGGCATCCACCACATCGGGATCGAGACACTCCATGGTCAGTTTATCAATTGGAACTTTAATCACAGGCGGAATGTTATCTTCGATCGGATCGGAAGTTGTTGAACTGTTATTGCCATTATCATTGTCGTTATCGCTGCTCACTGAAGCCGTATTCTCAATATTTGAGCATTGATTTTCCGATAGTGTTCCTTTTATATATATGGTAAAGTCGGCGCCATTCGCAAGATTATTCAGCAGACTGTAGGAGCCCGTCCAATCTGAATAATTGATTCCATCTGTTGAAAATTGCGGTGTGTCAGTAAAAATTGAACTGACATCATCGGTTATTTGGACATTAATAGCTGCGGCAGGTCCGTTGTTGGTTACTAAAATTTTGTATTCCACTTCGCCACCGGCTTCAATTACCGATGATTCAACTGTTTTTTCTATTTCGAGATCTGCAAAAGCATTTACAGTGACAGTAAAAGAACATTCATCGGAATTATCGGCACCATCGGTTGCCGTCCACGTTACAGTCGTTATTCCTTCATTGAAACTTACATTGTCAAGTGTGGATAAATCTGAAGCAGTCGTGGCACCGGTCAGCGAGGCAGACAAAGTAACACTGCAGTTGTCGGTTGCGGTTGCATTCCACCCGTCTCCGGAGTGTTCATAGGATGTGCCTGAATTGGCATCGACAGTTTGATTTTCCGGACAGGTTGTGATGGAAGGTGAAGTGTTGTCGATAACGATCACTTTGAATGAGCAGGTTGAACTGTTCCCGGATGCATCGGTTGCAGTGTAAGTAACTGTTGTTTCCCCTAATGGAAATTCATCGCCCGGATTCATATTGCTCGTGAAATTTGTCAATTCACAATTGTCTGAAGCAGTTGGTTCGATCCAGCTAACTTCCTGCGCACAACTGAGTGGATTTTCATCTTCACTGTAAACAGTTGTATCCGCCGGGCAACCGCTGATTACAGGTAGTGTGTTGTCTTCAACATCGGTCAGCAATGTGAATTCATTGTTGCTGTTATCTGCATCGTTGTAATAGGTTGACCATATCGTTACCTTGTTTTCGAGCTGGCTTCCAACCAGGTTGCAATCGATGGCTTCGAGTGTAATTTCCATTGAAACTTCATTTTCAGCGCCGGGATTTAACGGATCAGTGAAAGTCCATTCGATGGAATGTTCTCCTGAATTATAAACTCCGCCATTGGGAAGTGAACCTGGATTTTGAAGTGTTGTTCCGGCAGGCAAATAGTCTTTAACCACAAAATTTTGGCCTGAATGGGCAACTTCTCCCATATTACCGTAAGTTACAGTGTATTTTAATGCTTCTCCTGCTTCGGCATCTTCGGGAGTAGCGGTTTTTGTGACAAATAAGTCAGGAAGTACCGATACAGAAACAGTTGCATTATCAGAGTTATTGTTAATATTTTCTTCTGGCAGGCCAGAAGAAATAACAACTTCGTTATTAATTGAAGTACTTCCGGCACTGAATAGAAGCGGATTATCTTTAATTTTCAAAGTGTAATTGATTGTACCGCCGGTACCGGGTGCAAGCGAGGAAATTTCCCATTTTATCTCCCCGGGTACCGATGAATTACCTCCCGATGTATTTTCAACTTCCATGTAAGCTACGTCATAATTGTCCAGAATTTCAACAAATGGAGCTGTTCTGTTTCCTATGTTTTCATATGTCAGTGTGTAATTTACCAAAGAGCCTGGTCCAGCGGGAGAATTCACAACGGTGGCAGTTTTGGTTATACTGAGGTTAGGAGATGAATTTACGGTTGTGTATTCAGTAAAAGAATCAAGTTCTTCCACCTCAGGACTACCAATAGAAACCGTGTTGGATAAAATTGTTCTGTCAGGAATATCATTATCAACCTGCAACTGAACGGTTATTACATTATTTCCGGCGTTTACCACAGGTAAATTCCAAATATTGTTACTACCTGTTTCGGGTTCTGGAAAGGCAGAAACAAAAGTAATATTTGCAGGGTAAGTTTCAGTTACTTTTACATCGGACAATGTCGCATCTGGTTTATCTGAATAAAATACAATAATCTGATAAGTCAGTATTTCACCTGCTTTAACAGGGTCTGGATTATCAACTTTATAAACTCCCAGTAAATCATAATTACTGTATTTACCACCATAAATCTCGGTGTCAATTTGATTTGTCAACGGGTTGCCACAAAAAAGAGGATTAGCAGTAACACTTGAATAATAATATTGATTTGGCGCAGTACCTGTAATAATTTTTAGTTTGTAATGAAAAACGTAAGTTTCACCGGGAGCTAAAAATGGGGTGCTTGAAATTTCCTGTCCATCAATTGAAAGGATTGATCTGCTGAGTGTGTTGGGGCCGCCTAAGTATGCAGACTCCAGGTTAAATTTTTGATAAATGTTTCCAGTATTGGTTAATGCCATTAAATAAGTTAATGTACTTCCTGTTGCAGATTTTATACCGGCACTCGGTTCATTTAAAACAAAAGTACAAACCTGATTGACAGTGGTAATAACGGTATTGCTTTCAACCGGGGTGGTCACTTCATCCGACTGGATGCCCGCTTTATTTTCCAAATTTACGATAGGTTCTGTAGTGTAGTAGCCCAATGGTGACTGATCTGATTCGGTACCTGGTTTTCCAGCTCTTATTTTGACAATTATCTGGTTTGTACCACTGCCTAAGTTGCCAATATTCCAGGTCAGTTGATTCCCTTGAACAGTTGCTGCCGGAACCGATTCAACGAAAGTATAATTCGCTGCGTCGGGCAGGTAATCTTTGATAATGACATTTTTTGCCTGCGCCTGACCGGTATTGGAATAGGTAATTGTATAGGTTATTAAATCACCCGGACCGGCAGTCTGGGGGCCTGACTTGCTTATCGCAAAAGAAACATCTTGTCCGGTTACAAAGCTTGTTGATACAAAAAGGAGTAGGAAAATCCCAAATATTTTTGTGACTGTATCGGGATTAATTCGTTCGATAAGTAAAAACTTTTTCATATCTGTTTCGAATAAATTTGTTTACAAAATTTGATGTTTGATATTGATTGTGAGTTAGCCTGAAGTTTGTTGTTTGCCGTTAATTCAGGCTTAAATATTTGGAATGATAAATGATAATTGATTACCACAAAAAAGTTCTTATGACTTAGTGGTTCACTTAATAAGCTTTTGTTAGAAGATTTTTGATTTTTATTTTTCATCGTTGCGCCCATACAACTATAAATTATTTTTTACAAACGGGTTTGTCCGCCAAAAACAATTTCTATTCCCTGTGTTCTAATCTTCTTTTCGTCAGTAATTTATGTTTTTTGTGATCTTTGAATGTTGTTTCATAATGGGACAAATCAATTTATGGCGACCAATTTGGGGATAAAAATTTTTATGTTATAAAACATGCGTTGTGAGCATTTGTTAGTTTTTCTTCTTTTAGGAGTTTGTTATTATTTCCAAAGCAATCTCTGGAAATTTGAGGATTTTGGGTAAATTGCCGTCGAATCTAAATTTTAATTTGAAAACTGGCATGAGATACTTTATTTTTTTAACCATAATTGGAGTTTTGTTTTCCTGCAAACAGTCGTTACCGCCCGAGCCCGTACTTCCGCTGCCCTCGGAACGACAACTGGCCTGGCATGAACTGGAATACTATGCATTCGTTCATTTTAATATGAACACATTTACCAATATGGAGTGGGGGTTTGGCGACGAAAGCCCCGAACTTTTTAATCCCACCGAGTTGGATTGCCGGCAATGGGCAAGGGTATGCAAAGAAGCCGGTATGAAAGGAATCATTCTTACCGCCAAACATCACGACGGTTTTTGTTTGTGGCCATCGGAATATACCGAGCATTCGGTAAAAAATTCGCCCTGGAAAAACGGAGAAGGCGATGTGGTGCGTGAACTGGCTGATGCCTGTGAAGAGTTTGGGCTTAAGTTCGGCGTTTATCTTTCTCCGTGGGATAGAAACCACCCCGATTACGGAAAACCCGAATACCTGACCTATTTCAGAAATCAGTTGCGTGAGCTGTTGACCAATTACGGAGATGTTTTCGAAGTTTGGTTCGATGGCGCCAATGGTGGAACCGGCTGGTATGGCGGCGCAAACGAAGAACGGCGTATTGACCGCAAAACCTATTATGACTGGGAAAACACCTATGAAATAGTAAGAGAACTGCAACCAATGGCTTGTTTGTTCAGCGATGCCGGTCCCGATGTGCGCTGGGTAGGGAACGAAGAAGGTTGGGCCATGAAAACCAACTGGGCTCCCATTCGCCGCGATGAATTCTACCCGGGTTCGCCTAATTATGTGGAACTTAGGTCTGGCCACGAAGATGGTACGCACTGGGTGCCGGCCGAAGTGGATGTTTCCATTCGCCCGGGCTGGTATTATCATCCCTCCGAAGATCATAAGGTAAAAACGTTGCCTCACCTGCTTGATATTTACTACAATTCAATCGGAAGAAACGCTTCATTTCTACTCAACTTTCCGGTTGATACCCGCGGACTTATTCATGAAAAAGATGTGGAACAGGTGATAAAACTGTCTGAAGCAATTAAAGCAGATTTTGCAACCAACCTGGCCAAACGAAAACGGGTAACCGCAACAAATATCAGAGGCAATTCAAGAAAATACAAAGCCGGAAATGTTACAGACGGAGATCCGGATACCTACTGGGTTACCGACGATAATATCATAGAATCGTCTCTCGAAATCAGTTTTAATAAGCCTACCGGGATGAATCGTTTTCTGGTTCAGGAAGATATTCGATTGGGCCAGCGAATAAAAAAATTCAAACTCGAGGCATTGGTTGACAATGACTGGCAACTAATCGCCAGTGAAACTACCATTGGCCGGAAGCGGATTTTACGTTTCCCGAATGTTACTGCCACAAAACTCCGGCTTACAATTGAAGACGCAAAAGCTTCGCCGGTAATTTCTAATATTGAAGTTTACAATGCACCGAAAGTTTTGGTCGAACCCGAAATTCGCAGGAATAAAAATGGTTGGGTTTCTATGAAAGCTTTTGATGAAGGCCTGCAAATTTTTTATACACTCGATGGTACGGAACCCTCAGTAAATAAGTTGTTATACGAAGATGAATTTGAATGGAAAGAAAAAGGGATAATCAAAGCTTTGGTTTTTGATCCAAATTCAGGAGAATCCAGCTCAGTTGTGGCCAGAGAGTTTGATATTGTAAAGGAGAAATGGAAAGTTGCAGGCGATTTTGCGGTAATAAAAGAAACTGAGAATATATTCGATGGAAATGAAAATACAGCCTGGAATATTGATCGAAAACCACCGGTTGATATTGTTGTCGATTTAGGTGAACAGCTCACGGTTAGTGGTTTTTCTTATCTTCCCGACCAGGGCCGCTGGAACCAGGGTATCATTTTTAATTATGAATTTTACGTGAGTGACGATGGAAATAACTGGGGAGACCCGGTTGCTGAAGGTGAGTTTTCAAATATCAAAAACAGTCCCATCTGGCAGGAAAAAGTATTTGAACCGGTGTCAGGAAGGTTTATTAAAATGAAAGCGCTTTCGGCAGCCGAAGAAAACGGGCGGGTGGGAATTGCTGAATTTGGTATTTTTACAGAATAAGGTGGAGCGATTTCCCGCAAAGCGATGCCTATGGCGCGAATCGCTCATTTGTTTAGAATATATTCTTTTTTTCAAATGATTTTAAACCAATTTATAATGAAACAATTACTGCTTTTTTTAATGTTGACTGCCTTTCTCAGTCAATCAACCTTTTCCCAGCAAAAAATCTGGGACGAAACCGATGAGGAAAAAACCGGGCGGCTTCAGTGGTGGACCGACGCCCGTTTCGGAATGTTCATTCACTGGGGATTATATGCCCAGGCCGCCCGCCACGAATGGGTGAAAAAACGCGAGCGAATTTCGGATGAGGACTACCAAAAGTATTTCGAACTGTTTAATCCCGATTTGTTCGACCCGTCAGAATGGGCAAAAAAAGCAAAAGCTGCCGGGATGAAGTACGCGGTGATTACCAGTAAACATCACGAAGGCTTTTGTATGTTCGGGTCGGATTATACCGATTATGACATTATGAATACGCCCTACGGAAAAGATATTATTAAGGAATGGGTAGAAGCATTCCGCGCCGAAGGGCTGGGCATTGGATTTTATTATTCGCTCATCGACTGGCACCATCAGGAATATACCATCGACAGGGTTCATCCGCAAAGCGCCAATACGCAGGAAGAGTATGATAAACTGAACGAAGGGCGCGACATGGCAGTTTACCGCGAGTACCTGAAAAATCAGGTGCGTGAAATCCTGACCAAATACGGGAAAATTGATATTCTCTGGCTCGACTACTCTTTTCCCGGCGAGTTTGGCAAAGGCCGCGACGACTGGGGCTCGGTGGAACTGATGAAAATGGTAAGAGAAATTCAGCCGGAAATTATTGTAAACGACCGCGCCGATTTGAAAGATTACTGGGGAGGATGGGATTTTACCACGCCGGAGCAGTTTAAAGTGCAAAGCTGGCCCGAGGTTGACGGCAAAAAAATTCCGTGGGAAACCTGTCAGACCTTTTCAGGTTCGTGGGGTTATTACCGCGACGAACACACATGGAAAGATATTAAACAGTTATTGGTGCTGCTTATCGAGTCGGTGAGCAAAGGCGGTAACCTGTTGTTAAATGTAGGCCCTACCGCACGCGGAACTTTCGACCACCGGGCAGATGAGGCCCTGGCCGGAATGGGGGAGTGGATGAAATACAACAGCCGCTCCATTTATGGCTGTACCCAGGCGCCGGAAGAGTTTGAAGTGCCTGACCATTCTATATTAACATATAATCCTGAAACAAATCGACTCTATATTCATCTACTCGATTATCCGTTACAGAATTTCCTTTTGCGCGGTTATAAAGACAAAATTAAATACGCTCAGTTTTTGCACGATGCCTCCGAAATTCAAATCACCGCTCCTTATGGACATCATATGCAGGGAAGCGTGGCTACTGAAAATGATTTAAATCTTCGTTTGCCCGTAAATAAACCCAATGTTGAAATTCCGGTTATTGAAATTTTTTTGAAGTAACACACCAAATATTAATGTATGTGTATGAGCCATCAGTTTGTGTTTACAGGCTGATGGTTTTTTGTTAATACGTCACTTAACATTACCATAATGTTGTTCATGTTTGGTTTTCAGTGTTTTATTTTGAAGTACATAAAAATCTGCTGAAAAACTTCACCACGCGGGTATCATGGTTTACAAAACCCTTTACCTTTGTCGCCGCTTAAGGAGCGGTGTTCATTGTAATGACTGGCAAAAAACCTGAGGAATAGGTTAAAGGAAAGCGTTAACTGTTTCAAATTCAGAAGGTGTTTTTTTTAATAAGCTGAATCGCAAAAAAAGGCAAAAAAACTTCTGGAAATTTTTGGCAGAAAGAAAAAGGCGCTTACTTTTGCAGCCGCTTTTAACAGCGGGGTTCATTGAAGCGATGATGGGGGGAG
>CAZXHP010000171.1:0-7906 GCA_964639655.1 uncultured Mariniphaga sp. | reverse complement strand
AAACTTTGAACTAACTACGCTTTCACATGCTCTTCGGCCCGGTACGAACTCCGCACCAGCGGCGAACTTTCCACAAAAGAAAAACCTTTTTCAAGCCCAATGCGGCGGTAAGCGGCAAACTGTGCAGGCTCGATGTATTCCACCACCGGCATGTGGGTGGCGGTTGGCGCGAGGTACTGGCCGATGGTCATCACTTTACAGCCGGCTTCGCGCAGGTCGTCCATGGTTTGCAAAACTTCTTCATGCGTTTCACCCAAACCCAGCATAATACCCGACTTGGCGATTTTATAATTCTGCGCCACGTAACGCACCACATCGAGGCTGCGGCGGTATTTCGAAGCAAACCGCACAAACGGAGTCAGTCGTTCCACGGTTTCGAGGTTGTGCGAAATTACATCCGGCCCGGCATCGATGATTTGCCGAATCAGTTCTTCTTTTCCCCTGAAATCGGGAATAAGCACTTCGATGCGCGTTTCGGGATTTACCCGTTTGACTTCGGTAATAGTACGCGCCCAGATTCCGGCGCCCTGATCTTCCAGATCGTCGCGGTCAACCGAGGTAATCACGCAGTGTTTAACACCCATAATACGCACTGTTTCGGCCAGTTTCTCAGGCTCTTTTTCGTCGGGGGGCAATGGTCTGCCGTTGGGTACCGCGCAAAACTTGCAGCGCCGCGTACAAATGTTCCCCAAAATCATAAAAGTAGCGGTTCCGCGGTTCCAGCATTCGCCAATGTTGGGGCAGTTTCCGCTGGTACATATCGTGTGTAAACCGTGTTTCTCAACCAGGTTTTTTACTTTCGAATAGCTTTCGCCTTTTGGCATTGTCATCTTCATCCATCGCGGCAAACGTTGCCGCTCTTTCAACTCGTGCGCCATAATTAAAATATTTTCTACAAAAGTAACCCTAAATGTTCAAAGTAAAAAGCGACAGGTAAAAACCGAAATGTAATTTAACCTGTTATTTTTGTACTATGATAAAACAGAATATAAAACATATTGTTGTCCTTTTATTTTTCGTTTTCAGTTTAAACAGCGGCTGGACCCAGAATCAGCCGAGTGAACTTCAAACCGCTTCGAAACTCGCGTTGACCTATTACAATGCCAAAGATTTCGAAAAAGCCGCTCCCCTTTTGCGCGAGGTTTACAACCTGTCGAAAAACAACTATTATTTCAGGCTTTACCTGAATGCATTGCTGGAAACGCAAAATTTTGAAGAGGCCGAAACACAAATTCAAAATGAGATAAAAAAACAACGCCCGCCGAATCCCGAATTTTTGATTCACCACGGATACGTGCTAAAAGCGCAAAAAAAATTAAAGGAGGCTGCGGAAAAATATGAGGAAGCTTTGGGAAAAATACCTGTAACCAAAGCTGGTATTCTTACGGCAGCAAACGCATTCACCCAATGGCAGGAATTTGACTGGGCCAAAAAGGTTTACCTGAAAGGCCGAAAGGAGATTCCGCAGGAACAGTTCAATTACGAGCTGGCACGCGCTTACCTCTATTTGCGCGATTATGAGCAGATGATGGAGGAATACCTGAACCTCATCAAACAGGATGAAAACCAGCTGCGCCGCGTGGAAAGTGTCCTGGCCTCTGCCATGCGTATCGATGTGGACGACGGTTTGCGCAGCGGGTTTCGTGCTCAGGTTTTAAAGCGCATTCAGGCCGAACCCAATGTTATGGGCTACAACCGGCTGCTTATCTGGTTTTTTCTCCAGGAAAAACAATTTGCCGGTGCTTTGCGGCAGTCCATTGCCCTCGACCGCAGAACCGGAAATGAGGACACCCGGATTTTCCAGTTGGGACAAATGGCACTCAACAACAAAATGTATGACGAAGCCGAGCGGGCCTTTAACTACCTGGTGGATAAAGGCGAAGAATCACCGCTTTATATTCCGGCTTATGTACAGAATATTCATGCGGCCTACCTGCGTTACACCACCGGAACTACGGAAGCGCAAACCGATGGTACCGAACTGGCCGGAAAATTTGAATACAGCCTCGAAATGCTGGGCTATTCCGCCGGAACACTCGGGCTAATCAGCGATTACGCCCACCTGCTGGCTTTTTATCTCGGCGATACCGAAAAAGCGATTTCGGTATTGGAAAAAGGACTGGAAATTCCCAGACTAAAACCCGAAGAATCGGGAATGTTAAAAACCGAACTGGCCGATATTTACGTTTTTGCAGGCGACCCGTGGGAAGCAACATTGCTTTATTCGCAGGTCATCGATGCCAACAAAAACAATTCGCTGGGCGACGAGGTAAAGCTAAAAAAAGCCAGGCTGGGCTACTACATGGGCAATTTCAGCTGGGCCAAGGCACAACTCGATGTATTAAAAGCCAGCACCTCGAAACTCACAGCCAACGATGCCATGGAACTTTCCATGCTTATTGGAAACAACCTGAACCTGGATACCACGGCAGTGCCGCTGCAGATGTTTGCCCGTGCCGACCTGCTGTTTTTCAGGAATAAAGAAGCCGAAGCCCTGGCCACACTCGACTCCATAGCAGAAATTTACCCGTACCATTCGCTTACCGACAATATCCTTTACCGGAAAGCAAAAATTGAAATCGACCGGAATAATTTTGAAACGGCAGCAAGTTATTTGCAGGAAATCACCGACAATTTCAGCTACGGGTTGCTGGCCGACGATGCGCTTTTTATGCTGGCCGAACTATTCAATTATCAGCTGGATGAAAAGGAAAAAGCCAAAGAACTTTACCGCACGATGCTCACCCGCCACCCCGGAAGTGTTTTTACGGAGGAGTCGCGCGAAAAATTCAGGGAACTTCGGGAAATGTACCCCGATGTGCTGACCAGTCCGCAAGAAGAACTTTTCTTTCAAGGAGAAATCCCTGATGAACTCAACTAACAAAGCTTTCCTTTTTGCCGGGCTGGCCGTGTTATTCTGGTCAACTGTGGCCACTGCCTTTAAAATTGCCCTGCGCGAGCTGGATGTGATTCAGCTTATCTTTTTCGCTTCGGTGGTAACCGTGCTGGTGCTGTTTGTTCTTTTACTTTTTCAGGGAAAAACCGGTTTGTTGTTCCGCCAAACGAAACAGCAAATTATTTGGTCCGTTTTGCTGGGAGCATTTAATCCGCTGTTCTATTATATCGTTTTATTTAAAGCCTACTCTTTGCTGCCTGCCCAGCTGGCACAGCCGTTAAATATGGTTTGGCCCATTGTGCTGGCGCTGCTATCCGTGCCGTTTCTGGGGCAGAAAATCGGGAAATGGAGCATTGCCGGGCTGTTTGTCAGTTTTATTGGCGTGGTGTTTATTTCATCGCAGGGCGGATGGAGCGGTTTTCAAAATACCAGCATAAACGGGGTTTTACTGGCACTGAGCAGTTCGGTACTCTGGTCGGTTTACTGGATTTTGAACGTCCGCGATAAACGCGACGAAATCGTAAAATTGTTTCTTAACTTCTTTTTCGGTTTAATTTTTCTGGCCATTGCCATGTATTTTTTTTCCGATTTTAACGTGAACCCGGGCCCCGGGTTGCTGCCTGCTGTTTACGTGGGAATTTTCGAAGTGGGCATCACTTACGTGCTGTGGATGAAAGCCATGCAACTGAGCACCAACAATGCCAAAATCGGAAACCTCGTTTTTCTGACGCCGTTTGTTTCACTCATTTTTATCCATTTTATTTTGAAAGAAACCATTTACATCACTACTTTTATCGGGCTGGTTTTTATTGTAACCGGCATTTTTACGCAGCGGCTCGACCGGAAAAAACAGAAAATTTCATGAACCAAAAACCGCTTAAAATACTGGGTATAGACCCCGGAACTACAGTCACCGGTTACGGACTGGTGGAAATACGCAACAACCAGCCGGTAATTCTGAACATGGGCACGCTGGTGCCGGGCAAATTTGCCGATCACTACCAGCGGCTGAAACACCTAC
Source organism: uncultured Mariniphaga sp. (assembly GCA_964639655.1). Lineage (GTDB taxonomy): Bacteria > Bacteroidota > Bacteroidia > Bacteroidales > Prolixibacteraceae > Mariniphaga. The sequence continues at coordinate 3,989 of CAZXHP010000171.1, read as the reverse complement.
ACGAACGGGCGCTGCACCTCATCGAAGAATACCGGCCGGATGTGATGGCCATCGAAGCGCCGTTTTACGGAAAAAACGTGCAAAGTATGCTGAAGCTGGGACGCGGGCAGGGCGTGATTATGGCGGCTGCGTTGTTTCATTCGGTACCCATTCAGGAATACGCGCCGCTGCTGGTAAAACAGTCGATTACCGGAATGGGACGGGCTTCCAAGGAGCAGGTGAAATACTTTCTGCAAAAAGTGTATAACCTCACCGATCTCGACCAGGCGCTGGATGCAACCGATGCCGTGGCTGTGGCCATCTGCCATTTTATTCAGCAGGGCAAACCGCAAAAAAACAAAGCGTACAAAGGTTGGGGCGATTTTGTGAAAAAGAACCCCGACCGCATAAAATAAAGTTGCAATGAAGAAATTTATTACAGCACTGGGAATTCTATTTTTATCCATTCTGCTTTTTTCTGAAAAAAAACTACCTTAAGACCTTTTTTAAGGTTTTCTTTGCAACAAAAAAAGTTTAAATTACAGTACATCGGGATGCGAGAGGACAGGAAACACAAGCGAAATACCACTTCCGCGAAAGGGAAATCGGGATTGTTTGCCGTATTGAAACCCTATATGTCCATGATCGTGTTACTGGTGATTTTTGCATTACTGGGGAACGGAGCCAACCTCGTCATTCCCAAAATCATCTCCTACGGTATCGATTCGTTTACCAGCGGTCAATATGTTCTGAAAAATGTGGTCACTGCATTTTTAGCCGCTTCTGCAGGCATTTTTCTTTTCAGCTATCTCCAGGCGATTGTGCAAATCTACGCATCGGAGCGGGTTGCCTTCGATCTTCGAAAAAAACTTTCCGATAAAATATCGCGGCAAAGCTTTTCTTTTATAAGGGAGGCAAACCCGTCGAAATTACTAACGAACCTGACATCGGACATGGATTCGGTGAAGATGTTTGTCGCACAGGCAGTAGCATCCATCATTTCGTCGGTATTTATGATTGTCGGTACCTGCGCTCTGCTGCTCACCATCAACTGGAAGCTGGCTTTGCCGGTAATCACGATGATTCCGCTGATAGGTATTTCATTCTGGTTCGTTTTGCGAAAAGTCAGGGTATTGTTCAAAAGGAGCCGGGAAATTATCGACCGGCTCAACCAGGTTATCAACGAAAGTATCCTGGGTGCTGCCATTATCCGGGTTATCAATTCCCAGCAACTGGAATACCGGAAATTTCTGACGGCCAGCACAGAAGCAAAAAATGTGGGCATTTCCATTCTCACACTGTTTGCGACCCTCATTCCGGTAATTACCTTTGTTGCCAACCTGGCCACGCTCACTATTTTGGCGTTGGGAGGCCATTTTGTAATTAACGGAAGTTTGTCGTTGGGTGATTTTGCCGCATTCAACAGCTATGTTTCCATCCTGATATTTCCCATCATCGTAATCGGATTTATGAGCAATGCCATCGCCCGGGCATCCGCTTCGTACGAGCGGATTAACCGTGTACTGGAAACCCCGGAAACACTCAGGAAAGGAACCGATACCACTCCATTACAGGGGAATATCGGCGTAAAAAATGTGACGGTTTTGTACGACGACAAACCGGTTTTGAAAAAGGTATCATTTACTGTAAACGCCGGCTCCCGAACGGCCATCATCGGTCCCACGGCGGCCGGCAAAAGCCAGTTGCTCTACCTGCTCACCGGACTCATTCAACCCGAAGAGGGATCAGTTGAATTCGACGGAAAGAACATCGAAAATTTCCGAAAAGAACTCTTCCACCGGCAGATTGGCTTTGTGTTTCAGGACAGCGTGCTGTTTAACCTGAACCTGCGTGAAAACATTGCGTTCAGCAATACTGTAACCGACGAGTCGCTGGCAAAAGCCATTGAAACAGCCGAACTGAAAGGATTTGTCGATTCCCTGCCCCAAAAGCTGGATACGCTTGTTTCCGAAAGGGGCACCAGCCTTTCGGGTGGCCAGAAACAGCGCATTATGCTGGCACGGGCGCTGGCACTCAATCCGAAAATACTGCTGCTGGACGACTTTACAGCCCGCGTCGATCCGCAAACCGAACAAAAAATTCTGTACAATGTCATGCACAATTATCCCGATTTGACGCTCATTTCCGTGACTCAAAAAATTGCCCCGGTAAAAGATTTCGATCAGGTTATTTTGCTGATGGAAGGCGAAATTATCGCGACCGGCCGCCACGAAAGGTTACTGGCTACGTGCCCGGAGTACATCCAGATTTATAATTCACAACAAAGCACCAGCCATTATGAATTACAATCTTAACTTCGAAACAAAAAATAAAACAAAAACACAATCCACGTTTGCCTCACTAAAAAGCCTGGTTGCGCACCTCGTGGACGAAAAAAAGGTGTTGACTACTGCGTTTGTCGCCATGTTAATCACCGCTGTCCTGAACCTCGCCGGGCCCATTCTTATCGGCTATACCATAGATAACTATATTCAGACAAAACAATTTGACGGGGTGCTCCGGTTTAGCGGAATTTTGCTGGCCATGTACATCGTGTCGCTCGGCGCCGGATATTTGCAAACCAAACTGATGGGCACGGTGGGACAGCATATTATGTTTTCCCTTCGCAATGCCGTTTTCAACAAACTGCAGGAACTGCCCTACGACTTTTTCAACCAGAACAAGGCGGGCGACCTGATATCGCGAATCAATAACGACACGGAAAATATCAACCAGTTTTTTTCGCAGTCGCTAATGCAGTTTATGCGATCTATTTTGATTATGATTGGCGCGGGGATTTTTTTACTGTTGATTCATTTGCCCCTGGGGGCGGCAACACTTTCTCCGGCACTATTCATCTGGTTATTCACGCGGTTTGCTTCCCCCTGGGTTAAAAAGCGGAATGCAGAAAACCTGAAAAGCACGGGAAACCTTAGCTCCGAAGTGCAGGAAAGTCTGCACAATTTTAAGGTGATTGTGGCGTTCGACCGGCGCGACTATTTCAGGAAACGGTTTGCGGAGGTCAACCGCGACAATTATTCCACTTCGGTAAAGGCGGGAATCGCCAACAACCTGTTTATGCCGGTTTACACTTTTCTTTCCAATATCGGCCAGCTCATTGTTCTCACTTTCGGCATTTTCCTGATTGCTCAGGGCAATTTTACCATTGGCCTTCTGATTAGTTTTCTCGCTTACGTTAACAGCTTTTACAACCCGTTGCGGCAGCTCGCCTCGCTGTGGGCCAATTTTCAACTGGCGCTTGCCGCCTGGGACCGCATCCGGAAAATACTGAATTTAGAAAACAATATGCCGGTGATTCCCGGCAGCGAAAGCGAAACTTCCCCATCGTTGCTCGCATTTAAAGATGTTTCGTTTTCCTATCCGAACGGCACGGAAGTGTTGCACCATATAAATTTCGAACTGGAACGGGGAAAAACGTATGCTTTTGTGGGACCTACCGGAGGCGGAAAAACGACCACCGCCTCGCTGACTGCCCGCCTCTACGATCCGACAAAAGGAGCCGTTTTACTCGATGGCCGCGACATTCGATCGTATCAGCATGAGGAACGTGTAAAAAAAATCGGGTTTATTTTGCAGGAGCCATTCCTCTTCAACGGCACGGTGAGAGACAATATTTTATACGGAAACGAAGCGTACCGCGATTACAGCAACGGGAAACTGACGCAGATTTTCCGCGACACCGGACTGGAAACATTGCTCGAACGGTTCGATAGCGGCCTCGACACAAAGGTGGACGACTCGGGCGACGGCATCAGCCTGGGGCAAAAACAGCTCATCGCTTTTATGCGCGTCGTGCTTCGCCAACCCGACCTGCTCATCCTCGACGAGGCGACTGCCAATATCGACACGGTAACTGAAAAACTGCTGGATAAAATTTTGCAGAAGCTCCCGGCTTCCACCACCAAAGTTATCATTGCCCACCGGCTCAACACAATCGCCAATGCCGACGAGATTTTCTTTGTGAACTCCGGGAAAGTCATCCGCGCCGG
>CAZXHP010000170.1:0-7938 GCA_964639655.1 uncultured Mariniphaga sp. | reverse complement strand
TTAATAAAAGGAGTTTATGAAAAACAGGTTTAATATACAAGCATTTAAAAAGTTTTTCTATTGCATTACCTGTCTGATTGTTGGCCTTATGCTGAATTACCACCAGGCAACATCCCAGAATCTTTCCTATCCGTTAGCCGGAGCCGATTCACTGACTCCTCCACGTTCCCATTATTTCGACTGGATTAACAGCCAGTATGAGGGGACGACAGAAGAACAAACCTTGATCAATCTCGACTTTTTTCAATGGTTGCATGATCAGTATGGTATGAAGTTAGATATTTACTCTCTCGATGTCGGAAATATTGACGATGGTCCTTATACTGCCGGAGTCGGAAGGTTAATACCGTATCATTACGGATCCACTGATTCGCGGGAATTTAAAGAGCAATTCCCCAATGGTTTTGCTCCGTTGGTGGAAAAAGCCGGTTCATTTGGATGCAGGCTCGGTATATGGCTGGGACCCGATGGGTTTGGTACAACACCTGAGGAAGAAAACAAAAGGAAGGACTTCATGGTTGGTTTCTGCCGTGATTATAATTTTCTTTTGTTTAAACTCGATGGAGTTGCCGGTCCTTTTCGGGAGGAAAAGGCGGGAGTTTTAATAGAGACGTTGAAAGAATGTCGCAAGTACACACCCGATTTGATAGTCAGTTCGCAAAGAATTGATTTCGGCGAAGCGGAACCATACATTACCCACCATCTTTGGGAGGGAGTAGAAACATACGTGGACGTTTTTGTCAATAATCACTCGACAGCGCCACATCATCGTGCCGGTTCACTGGAAAGGAAACTGACTCCCAATCTTGACCGGATGTTTGATGATCATGGCGTTTGTTTTTCTTCATGTCTCGATTACTGGGAAGATGAGATGATACTCCAAATGTTCAATCGCAGCCTGATCCAATCAGCTCAGTTTTATGGCAATCCCTGGTTTTTGCGTGATGATGAATATCCGCGGTTTGCCCGTTTAATGAATTTGCAAAGGCAATACAGGGACATTCTGGTTCATGGGTTTCAATTGCCGGAGCAACAATACGGGCCTTATGCCGTGTCGAGAGGCGATGACAACACCAGGTTAATTACCCTGCGGAATCTTTCCTGGGAGCCTAAAACGTACTTGGTGAAGTTGGATGCCTCTGTGGGATTAAAACAAGTCAATGAAGTAAATGTGAAGCAATATCATCCAACCGAAAGAACTCTTGGCTCTCATAAATGGGGCGAAACAATTCCGGTGGAGGTGGGCCCGTATCGCACATGCCTTCTTAAAGTCGGTTCGTCACAAGAAACGGAATTCGAAGTAAAAGGATGTGATTATGAAATTATTAGGGATATTCCGGGGAAACCTCTTCAAATTAACCTGATAGGCGATCCGGGAACAAAAACCAGGGTTGAGATCATACCCGGTTCTCGGATATTCGAAAAAGGTATTATTAATGGCGAAGAATACAGAATCAAAGCTCTTGAAAAGGGACTGGACATAACTTTTCCGGGAAGGAAATTAACAAAAGAACCTCACCGGAAGTTGGGAGAACCGGATCGTTTGAGAGAAATACCGGCAGATGCCGAGGCGTTATTTGAGGCTACTTGTTTTGCAGCCGACAATAATGCCCTCGAAGTACGTTGCATTCAACGTTCGGGAGAGTCAAAAATTCCCGAAGTAAATGCATGCCGGGAAGCATTTTTTAATGATCCCATGTTCGTAAATCGCGGGATTTGGGATAAAAATTTATTTGACGGAGACCTGAATACCTTTTTCATGGCGAGGTTAAAAAATAAAATGTTTCGTCTCGATTTAGGAGAAATTCAGCCACTTGATGAGATTATAATTAAAATACGGGATCGGGTGGAATATGATCTCAACCCGGAAATGAATTCTTTCTCGGAAAAAGCTTATGCTGAAGTATCGGATGATTTGGCACGCTGGGATACAGTTCAGTTAGATTATCAGGGTGCAGGTACGATTGCACGCGTACGGTTAAATGAAAATAAACCGGTTCGCTATCTTCGTATTGCAGGTGCACCAAGACGCATAGCCGAAGTTGAAGGTTATCTTAATGACAAACAAGCTGACCGGACCAAATGGCGTGCGTCGAATCTTTTTGAAAGCTATAGAAATAACCCGGCAGAAAATGCCTGGAAGTTTGATTTTACGTTACAGGAGTTGGCGCCTAACAGTTATTTGTCGGTTGCGTTGAACGGTGAACATGGAAATGAGGGAGCATACGCCGCGTTAAAAATAGAAGATCAGTACATCGGGGCACCGGACCGTGCGGTTTCATTTCCCAGTAATACATGGGAATATTTCAATGTAGAGAGTGAAAGCAATTATACTTACTACTTTCCTATGCTTCCTGAATATATCGGAAAAAAAATTGAGGTGGTTATACTGGGGTTAAAAAGTGGCAAAGCCGAATTTAAACCGGAAGTATGGCTTTCTGCATATCCTGATCTAAGAGAAAAAATATTAGTTGAACTTAATTAAATAGTTAGTATGAAAACAAGAATATTAACCAGGTTCTTTTTTCTATTACTGCCGTTTGCTTTTCTTGGTTGTACGGAAAAAATTACAATTGAATCGTTGTTGCAGGAGATGTCCGATCGCGGGCAACTCACTTATTCTCCGGGAGGGCAATATAAACTCAAACAAGTCAGCAGTTACAATCGCGAAACAGTGGCTAAGGGGGAACCGGGATGGTATGCCAATGGTGACATGTCGTATTTTGTACGCGTAGAAAACAATAACAACCGCCGTGAGTTTGTGTTGTTCGATCAGGATGGCCCCGGTGCCATTGTTCGTTGGTGGATGACCTTCTGGAGAGCTGAAAACGGTACTTTAAGAATTTATTTGGATCATGATTCGATACCTGAAATTGAGGGTGCTCCGTTTGACATAATCAGCGGGGGAATGCTGGCAGAAGCCCCTTTCAGCCAATCGGTGCCCGATGCAGCTCCGCTGAACGAACGGGGACATAACTTGTATGTGCCGATACCTTTTGACAAGCATTGTAAGGTAACGTACGAATGTGATTCGCTTATTGAAAAGGACAACCATTTCTGGCCCGATGTATTTTATAATATTTGTTATCGCGAATATGAAGATGGGACTAAAATGGAAACATTTTCAATGGAAGCGCTTCAAAAAGCAAAACAATCGTTTGATAAAACAAAGGTCGCTCTGTTGGCTGATTTTTCGTCTGACAAAATCATAGAAACCTTTGATGAGGTGGTACTCCCCGGAGATTCCCTCATGTTCTCTATCAATGAAGAAAATGCAGCGATTTCTTATTTAAATTTAAAAGTTACTAGCCCAAACCCGGAACAGGCATTGCGCTCAACAGTATTATCCGCAGAATTTGACGGGCACCCGACAGTTTGGGTACCTGTGGGTGAATTTTTTGGAACAGGTTATCAAACATTTCCACACAAAACCTGGGTGAATGAAACGACAGCGGAGGGGGAAATGTATTCGGGGTGGATAATGCCTTTTCAGAAACAGGGCAAGCTGGCATACGTCAACTACGGAAATGATACCATTCAGGTGAAAGGAGAAATTGGTTTGTCGGCATACAAGTGGAAACCCAATAGTATGTATTTTGGTGCATGCTGGCACGAATACCGGCACCTGAAAACCCGAAACAGTAAAGACTGGTTTTTCGATATGAACTATGTCGATATTAAAGCGAAAGGCCTTTATGTTGGCGACCAGGTAACTTTATTCAATATGGCAAATACCTGGTGGGGTGAAGGAGATGAAAAGATTTTTGTCGATGGTGAACAGTTTCCGTCAAGTATAGGTACGGGGAGTGAAGATTATTACGGGTATGCGTTCGGCCGCCCGGAACCATTCTCCAATCCTTTTGTTTCGCAACCGACGGGAGAGGGAAATTTTGTGCCGGGGATGACGGTAAATATGCGGCACCGTTCACTCGATGCTATTCCATTCAGTACGTCGATTAGTTCAAATATTGAAATGTGGCACTGGGCATCAACCTGTATCAATTATGCACTGACATCTTATTTTTATGTGCAGACCCCTTTCGGGATAAACATCAGACCCAATGTGGAAAGCGTAAAACAAACTGTTGCGACATCAAAAGATAATTTTTACAGCAATTCAGAAAGTGAAAATGATTGTTTTACGATTGAAGAGTTGAATGATGATTCTCAGGATTAATAAAACTTCTTTTTAAACGGAAGATAAAATGAGTTTTTAATAGTTCATCTAACCATTATATGCGAAGAAGTAAATTTATCATCGTTTTAATACTTGTGATTTGGTTCGTTATTTCATTTGTGACTAACATTATAGGGCCCATAATGCCAATTCTAATCAGTACTTATGAACTGAGCTTGACGATGGCGGCATTTTTACCCTTTTCAATGTTTCTCGCTTATGGGATTATGTCCGTTCCGGCCGGTGCGATAATGGAAAGGTACGGTGAAAAAATGTCCATGTTCATCGCTTTTGGATTGACATTTACGGGCTCGTTCCTTTTTGCTTTAATACCATCTTATGAAATAGCGCTGCCCTCATTATTTATAATCGGTATTGGAATGGCCATGTTGCAGGTTATTATTAATCCGTTAATGCGGGTTGCCGGCGGAGAGGAACATTTTGCGTTTTTTTCTGTCCTCGGGCAACTGGTATTTGGCGCTTCGTCGTTTATAAGTCCTCATGTATTTAAGTACCTGATGCACGAATTATCCAATGATGCCGGGAACAGTAATTTGTTTGTCTATTGGCTAAGCCGGATAACACCTGAGGATCTCCCGTGGAGTTCACTATACTGGATTTTTACATTCGTTTTTGTATTGATGATATTAATTATCAGGTTCGTGAAGTTTCCCAAAGTAGATCTTGTTGAAGATGAAAAACCGGCTGCAGTTGAGGTTTACAAAAGCCTTCTGAAAAAACGGAATATAATATTCTTCTTCCTGGGGATAGTAACTTATGTAGGAACAGAACAGGGAATTGCGAACTGGATGAGTAAGTTTTTGATGACTTATCATGACGTTGACCCGGAAGGAGCGGGGGCTTCGGCAGTTTCCTGGTTTTGGGGATTGATGTCGGTAGGTTGCTTGTCGGGGTTGGTTTTACTTAAAATTTTGGATTCAAAGTTAGTCCTCCGTGTATTTACCGTTTTGGCAATGTTTGCCCTGGGGATTGCCCTATTTGGCTCAGCAACACTGTCCCTGATGGCATTTCCGGTCACTGGTTTTTTTCTCTCGGTTATGTTTTCAGTCATATTCTCACTGGCCTTGAATTCAGAGAAAAAGTACCACGGAGCATTTTCGGGGATACTTTGCTCAGGGATTTTAGGCGGCGCATTGGTTCCCCTGATTGTCGGCTGGCTGGGGGACATGGTTGGCCTGAAAATGGCAATGCTGTTTCTCTTTATCACATTGTCCTATGTTTTTAGCATTTCATACTGGGCAAAGCCATTGATTAATAATAAAACTGTCAGACTGAAAAGAAGGGTCAAAAATAGTTCCTCAGGGACACAATAGATTATATCTGTATTTAAATTCTATCAACAAAAATTAATAAAAATGATTAAATCAAAAGTTGGATTCATTGTTTTTGGTGTACATAAAGATGGTTTGCAGGATCCGGCAGGCACACCTTTTATTGACGAAAAATTAGTTGAAAACGCTAAAAATGCACTTACCGAAGCCGGGCTGGAATTGGTTGTTTATGACACCATTCTGGCAACAAAGGGAGAAGTAAAAGAATGCTTCGGCAAATACAAAAAGATGGATGACATCGATGCAGTTATTCTTTTTTCGGGCACGTGGGTGTGGTCGGCTCATATGATCGGGGGAATACGCGATTTTGCTGCTACCGGGAAAGGAATTGTCCTGTGGGTTAACCCGGGGAGCCAGGGCTGGAGGCCTGTGGGCGGACTTGTAATGCAAGGCGCAATGAAAGAGGTTGGGCTTCCGCACAGGTTTGTGTATGGCAAATATGATGATCCTAAAGAAATAGAAAAGATTGTTTCTTATTGCCGGGCAAGCGCCCTGAAAAACAGATTAAACATGAGTACGATTGGTACGTTTGGCGGTCGGGGTATGGGACAAACTTGCGGAGTGGCAGATCCATCGCAGTGGATGAAAATGTTCGGAGTAGATATTGATTCACGTGATACCTCTGAACTGTTAAAGGTGGCAAAGTCGATTAGCAAAGACGAAATTGTAAAAACAAAACAAAGCATACAACATTATTTTGCTGAACCCATTCCCGATGGTGAACAGTCTGAACGCTCAATCAGTCTTTATCTGGCCATTAAACAACTGGTTGAGTCCAACGCTTGGGATTTCTACACTATTCAATCTTTTCCCGGCCTGGGCGATGATTACAGCGCAACCTGCTTTGCGCAAAGTATGATGCTGGAAGATGGGGTAGGGACTTCGACCTTAGGTGATTTCAATACCGCACTTACGGTAAAATGCCTGACAGATTTGAGTGACGAACCGGTTTATTACGGCGATTTGCAACATGTTGACAAGTCGAACAATGAAATTAAAATAATTGGCGACGGCGCCTGTCCGCCTTCGCTGGCAGGGAAACTCGGTCCTGCCGGATTTGCAGAACACGGTATTCCTACCGAGGGTGAAGCGGGCGGTCTGTCCATTAAATTAATATGTAAAGTCGGGGAAGGTGTACTTGCCAGGTTGGGCAGAAATAACGGGCAGTTTGAAATGGTTATTACACGTTGTTCGATTTTTGAGCCTCCGGCTGATCAGCTCGAACAACGAAAAAATGAATGCGGTATTCCATTCTGGCCGCACGGGTTTGTAAAGGCGGATTGTGACATCGATGCTTTGCTTCAGGCCTGGAATAATGAATACGCCTGTTTGGGCTACGGGCCGCATTTGTATGAGGAATTGATCGCCTTTTGTGAATTAACCGGGATAAAAGCTATTGCGCTGTGACCAGGAAGATCCACTTGAGTCATGCCTCCTGGGAGGTTGAATGCCTCCCGGAGGATGGGGCAAGAATTTCATCCTTAAAATACAAGGGATATGAATTATTGACAACAGCTCCTGTTAAATTTATTCCTCCGAAAAAGGATTACGGTGAATATGAAACCAGGCCGGTTTACGGATATGATGATTGCTTCCCTACGGTTTCTGCCTGTCAGCATCCAAATGACAATATTCAATGCAGGGATCATGGACAATTATGCTGGCAAAGTTGGAATGTTGAAACAGAGATGGGGAAACTGATATGTTCCACACATTTGACAGAACTCCCGGTAGAGTTTGTTAGGGTGCTGGCATTCACAGAAGATAGTATTTGCTGGCAATTTGAAGTCAAAAGCAGAGCAGGGAAAGCATTTGAGTTTCTTCACGTAATGCATCCGTTAATGCGCCTGGACAGGGTCGATAAAGTTGAGGTTCCCGAATTTGAGCATGTGGTGGATGAAGAAAATCAATCAATCCTCGAATTGAAAAACTCGCAGGAAGTGAACGGTTTTTTACGGGGTATTGCGCCCGGCGCTTACAGGATGCTTTTGTTAAAAGGAATAAAAGGTGATAAAACCAAAATAACTTTCAGCAATCAAATGTCTCTTGAAATTGATTTTGACCATAAGCTTTTTCCAACATTTGGTATCTGGTGGAATAACAACGGCTATCCGGACGAAGAAGGAATCAGGCGGAACGAATGTGCGTTTGAGCCAATACCCGGATTCAACAGTAATTTGGAGGAATCCTATCGTGAAGGGACATACCTGACAGTGCCCGCTGCCGGAGCGTTCCAATGGGAAATTAGCTGGAGAATAAATCAATAAAGAAAACTTAGTAAAAGGAGAATTATCATGCCTTTAATAACAGTTCGTGAAGCGGTTTTAGACGTTCATGCCAGGGCTGCTCAAAACAAATGGGTAATACCTACAATCTGTACGGAAAATTTAACCACAACAGAAGCAATAT
>CAZXHP010000169.1:4449-7953 GCA_964639655.1 uncultured Mariniphaga sp. | reverse complement strand
ATGGTGATGTTGCTCGATACTTTGGGATTAACACTGGTCGGACTAAGTTTCAACCATGCGGTAATCATCGGATTTTTCTGCGGATTATTCAATGTAATTCCCTACCTGGGTCCGTGGATGGGCGCCATTTTGGGGTTACTCATTGGTGCAGCTTTAAATATAAATGCCGATTTTATGAGCTATACCCTGCCTCTGCTCGGCCTGATGACTGTTGTTTTTCTTTCGGTTCAGGTTGTTGACAATGTACTGTTTCAACCACTTATCTATTCGAGCAGTGTAAAAGCACATCCGCTCGAAATATTTTTGGTTATTATTGCCGCCGGAAGTTTGGCAGGAGTGTTGGGAATGTTTTTGGCGATTCCTGCATACACAATCGTTCGGGTAGTTGCCAAAGAATTTTTTGTAAATATGAAGCTGGTTCGTAAGCTGACGGAAAATCTTGAAAAAGAGGAAAAAATGTAAATTGTGAAAATTTTTTCCTAATATTAGAAACCTTTAAAGTTAATTTTTGTTAGGTCTTATGTTGAAAAAAAGAAGCATAATTGTTATCATACTAAACTGATCAGAATGAAGGAATATTTCAATGGTTGCGGGATCAGGTTTGAATTCCGGTTTTATATTTTTGTTTTTATTTTTTTCAGTACACTTTTTCACCCCGCTTTGTCCGTTGCAGAAACTCCCGATGGTATTGTTACCGATGGACACTCCAAAGAAGATATTAACCGGGGGAAACGTTTTTTTTTGGGGATTTTGCCGTTTGAACGGAATCATGAATCCTGTGTGTCGTGCCATTACCTGAATGCACCGGACACACTGAACTGGAATCCGTCGGCAATGGACATCGCTTTAAAATATGCAGGATTGGATTCTGCCGCTTTCCGGCAGGTAGTCATGGAGCCATCGGGAAATGTTATGTCGGCAGCTCACGTCAATTTCGAAATAAGCGATGAAGATATTCAGACCATCAAAGTTTACCTCGATTACCTCGCAGTTACGGGCCCGGGTATGCAGAAACCAAGTATTAACCGCCTGTTGTTGTTCCTCTTTTTGGGAGTACTCATAACCTGGGCGCTGCTCGATTTGATTTTCTTCAAAAAAGTGAAATACAAATTTATTCCTGCGCTTATTTTTATCGGGGCATTTGGTTACCAACTCAGCATGTTATACGAAGAAGCCGTAAAACTGGGAAGAAGTCAGGGCTACCAGCCCGACCAACCGATAAAATTTTCGCATAAAGTTCATGCCGCCGACAATCAGATTGACTGTATGTATTGTCACCACACGGCAACTGAATCGAAAACAGCCAATATACCTTCCACTGAATTATGTATGAACTGCCACATTGTGGTGCGCGAAGGAACACATTCGGGGCGGTTCGAAATCGACAAACTGGTTCAGGCACACGAAGAAGGGCGCTCGGTGGAATGGGTGCGCATTCACCAACTTCCCGACCATGTATTCTTTTCGCACGCCCAGCATGTTGGCGCCGGAAAATTGGACTGCGCGCAATGCCACGGAGCGATCGAAGAAATGCACGTCGTTCGCCAGGTCAACGACCTTTCCATGGGCTGGTGCCTGGAGTGCCACAGGGAAACACAGGTAGATTTTGTGGACAACGATTATTATAAAACATTCGAAGCACTGCATAAAGAACTGGCAAGCGGCAAAAAAGATTCTATTGTCGCTGCGGATATCGGTGCCAACGACTGTGCAAAATGTCACTACTAATTTTTAAACGAGTTAATTCTGTCACGGTTCAAAAAATAAACTGATGAGTGAAGCGAACAAATACTGGCATATTCTGGAAGAGTTTGAGCCAATGAAAGATGTTCGGCTGCCCAAAGGACGAGAGGAAGTGGTGAGCCCAACATCGCGAAGAAATTTTCTGAAAGTACTGGGACTGGGCACAGCCTCGGCCGCGTTGATTGCTTCGTGCAAACGGCCGGTTGAAAAGGCAATTCCCTATTTTATAAAACCCGAGGAAATTACACCTGGGAAAGCAGCCTATTATGCATCTTCTTACTTTAATCAAAACGAGTTTTGTAATGTTTTGGTGAAAGTGCGCGACAACCGGCCCATAAAGTTGGAACCCAACCCCAAATCAGTGATTACACCCAACGGAACCAGCGGACGCGTGCAGGCTTCGGTGCTCGATGTGTACAATGTAAACCGCTATCAGCATCCGCAAAAAAACGGGGAAGCCACTGATTGGGAAACTGCCGACGGTGAAATTGTTTCCCAACTGCGGCAACTGGCCGATTCGGGACAACCTGTTGTATTGCTAACGCCTACCATTATTAGTCCTTCAACCAAAAAGCTGATTGGTGAATTTTCTGCTGCGTTTAATGCCGAATGGTACCAGTACGATGCCATTCCCATGGATGGTTTCCGTGACGCAAACAAACGGGTTTTTGGCACCACCGCCCTTCCTGAATATCATTTTGAAAAAGCCGACTGCATTGTGTCGGTGGGTAGCGATTTTTTGGGAACCTGGCTTTCGCCGGTTGAATTTTCAGGGCAATATGCCAAACGACGTGATTTATTTAACGGCGATGGAAACCTGAACAGGCATTACCAGATTGAGGCCGGCATGTCGCTTACCGGCTCCAATGCCGATGAACGAATCCGGGCTGAACGAGCCGACTATGGCAAAATTCTGACTTATATTTATAACCAGCTGGCAAGCCAAAGAGGCATAGCCACCATTGAAGTACCAACTCCTCCACAGGAAATTATTCAAAAACTGGAAAAAGTTCTGGCAGACCTTAATGCCAGTGAAGGAAAGTCTCTGGTGGTTTGCGGCGATAACAATCCCGACTATCAGGTTCTGGTGAATGGCATCAACCAAATGCTCGGAAATATTGGAAATGCAATTCAGTTTGAACGCACCTATAATCATTTCCAGGGCTCGGAAAAGAGCCTGGAAATATTGCTGAATTCAGACCCGGGAGCTCTAATTGTTTGGGATGTGAACCCGGTTTACAACCATCCCGAATCGGAAAAAATTAAAGCTGCCATTGAGAAAGCGCCGCTTTCTGTTGCCATTAGTGCGTTGCCCGATGAAACCACAGAGTTGTGCCGGTATGTTTTACCGTCGCCGGGATATCTGGAATGTTGGGACGATGCAGAATATAAAAACGGAATCGTCTCGGTATTACAACCCACACTGCATAAGTTGTTCGATGCACGCCAGGCGCAGGAATCGATGCTGGCATGGCTGGGCAACGAAACCAGCTGGCGCGATTACATTAAAAGTAACTGGGCATCAACTTATTTCCCGCAGCAAAGCGAACAAACCGATCCCGACCGTTTTTGGGTTGAAACCCTCAAAAAGGGGGAACTGGTTGTGGAAGCAACTCCTGTTTCGGTTGCGTTCAATCAACATGAAGTTGAAAATTCGGTTCAAAATATAAACGCTGAAAAACCAGCAGAGGATTTTACGATAGAACTTTTTGAAAACATAAACATTGGAACTGGCCATGGACCGTTAAATCCGTGGCTGCA
>CAZXHP010000169.1:0-4349 GCA_964639655.1 uncultured Mariniphaga sp. | reverse complement strand
GAAAACGGATTCAGGCAATTTACAACTTCCGGTTTTAGCATCACCAAAACCGGCGGCCACGAAGAGATGGCATTGGTGCAGGGGCATCAGTCAATGGAAGGTCGTCCGATTGTCAGAGAATCAACTTTGGATAAATGGAAAGAAGACCCGGCAGCCGGAAATGAACTGCATGAAGAAATAAAACACCACCATACCACTTTGTATGAGAAGCACGAATACAAAGGGCACAAGTGGGGAATGGCCATCGACCTGAATAAATGTATTGGTTGCAGCGCCTGCGTGTTGGCATGTAATACCGAAAACAACATTCCGGTGGTGGGCAAAAAAGAAACTGCACGGCACCATGAGATGCATTGGATTCGGATTGACCGGTATTACAATGGCGATGAGGAGAACCCGGAAGTTGTCCGCCAACCGGTGATGTGCCAGCATTGCGACAATGCCCCCTGCGAAAATGTTTGTCCGGTTGCTGCTACCAACCATTCCAGTGAAGGGTTGAACCAAATGGCTTACAACCGTTGCATTGGTACACGTTACTGCAACAATAACTGTCCATACAAAGTGCGTCGTTTCAACTGGATGGATTACACCGGTGCCGACGCCATTCCCAACAACCGGTACGACCCGGCTAACATGACCCTCGATTTGAGCCGAATGCGCCACAATCCCGATGTTACCGTCCGGGCCAAAGGGGTGATTGAAAAATGTTCGTTCTGTGTGCAACGCATTCAGGAAAAGAAACTTACAGCAAAAAATGAAGGGCGGCAACTGGAAGACGGTGAATTACAGCCGGCTTGTCAGCAGGCTTGCCCGGCAAATGCCATTGTTTTTGGCGATTTGAACGACCCCAACAGCAAAGTTTCGAAAATGATGCAAGACCCGCGAAACTACCATTTGCTGGAAGAGTTGCACACGTTGCCAAGCGTAGGATATTTAACAAAAATCAGAAATAAAAGCTAAAAACTAACACCATAAGATGATGCATGTATCACCGGTTAGAGAGCCATTAATTAACGGAGAAAAAAGTTACAACGACATTACCAGCGATGTAATGGCGCCCATAAAAGCCAAACCCGGAAAACTTTGGTATGGCGGGCTGACAGTTTCTGTTATTGTAATGCTTATAGGATTTGCCATGATTGGTTACACTGTTTGGTTTGGGATTGGAACCTGGGGTGTTAACCGCACCATTGGCTGGGGATGGAGTATTACCAACTTTGTTTGGTGGGTGGGTATCGGACATGCCGGAACCTTCATTTCCGCTATTTTGCTGCTGTTCCGTCAAAAATGGCGGACCAGCATTAACCGGGCAGCTGAAGCTATGACCATTTTTGCCGTGATGTGTGCCGGTTTATTCCCGCTCATACACATGGGAAGGTTGCCGCTCGGTTTTTTTATTTTGCCCTATCCCAACACACGCGAACTTTGGGTCAACTTTAACTCGCCGCTATTGTGGGACGTATTTGCCATTACCACATATCTTCTGGTTTCACTGCTTTTCTGGTACTTTGGGCTCATTCCTGATTTGGGCACCATTCGCGACCGCATGAAAACATTGTGGAAGAAAAAAATTTACAACTTTTTGAGTTTTGGCTGGCAGGGTTCGGCACGCCACTGGCAACGTCATGAATCCATGAGTTTAATACTGGCTGGTTTGGCTGCTCCTCTTGTACTTTCGGTACATACCATTGTTAGTTTCGACTTTGCCACATCGGTGATTCCAGGCTGGCATACCACCATTTTTCCACCCTACTTTGTTTCGGGCGCAGTATTTTCAGGCTTTGCCATGGTGCTTACCCTGATGATTGTAACCCGAAAAGCGCTCAACCTTCAGGAATACATTACGGTTGGACACGTTGAATCGATGAACAAAGTAATTATTGCCACCGGTTCAATAGTTGGAATAGCTTATATTACCGAACTATTTATGGCCTGGTACAGTGGTGTGGAATACGAACGGTACGCCTTTATGAACCGGGCGCTCGGTCCGTATGCCTGGGCTTACTGGATTATGATGACGTGCAACGTAATTTCCCCCCAGTTGCTATGGATTAAAAAACTGCGCCGGAACCTTGCATTCACTTTTGTTTTGTCGATATTTATCAACATCGGAATGTGGTTCGAGCGTTTTGTAATTGTGGTTACTTCGCTGCACCGCGACTACCTGCCCTCGAGCTGGTCGATGTACAAGCCTACAATCATAGAGGTCGCCATTTACCTGGGGACGTTCGGTTTATTTTTTACTTTGTTTTTTATTTTTATCCGGGTTTTCCCGGTAATTGCCATTGCCGAAGTAAAATCGGTAGCCCGTTCCTCTGCCCGGAAATTTCTGGGGAAGCCTGCAAAAAATCAAAAACCTGAAAATCAGTAGTTATGGAAGCTATAGTTTACGGACATTTTACCGATGAGCTTGAACTGCTGGATGCAGTAAAAGCGCTGAAAAACAAAGGAATTCGAATTGCCGATGTGCGTACGCCTTTTCCGGTGCACGGACTGGATGCCGCATTAAAATTTCCGCGTTCGCATTTGCCAAAAGTTGCTTTTGCTGCCGGTATTATCGGAGGTTCACTGGGTTTGCTTTTCCAGGTTTGGGTTTTTACCGAAGGCTGGCCACTAAATATTGGCGGAAAACCATATTTATCTTTACCCTCTTTTGTCCCGGTAACTTTTGAACTAACGATTCTTTTTGCTGCTTTTGCTATGGGATTTGCATTTCTTTTGCGGTCGAATCTGGGGCCGGGAAAAATTCCGAATATTCTCGATGAAGAAGTAACCAACGACCATTTTCAGATTATTCTTTCAGCAAAAAACAATAATCTTTCAGAAGCTGAACTTGCCGAAGCACTTGAAGCTACCGGAGCACTCGAAGTAAAACACATAAATGCCGAAAAATGATGGAAAAACAAAATATACCTGACCCGATACCCTTTAAATTTGGAAAGAAGCTGAAAACTTACCTCGGCATTGCCGCCGGTGTTGGTTTGCTTGCCCTTTTGATTGCCGTTTTTGTGCAGCAGTTACCATCGGAACGCATTTGGGCCAATTTGTGGATGAATGCATTGATGTTTTTATTCCTTGGTTTGGGAGCACTTTTCTTTTGGACAGTGAATACTTTGGGTGAGTCCACCTGGCAAATCAATATTCAACGTATTATGGAATCGATGGGATTAACGATTCCGTTTGCCGTCATTCTGTTTCTTGTTGCATTTCCGGGGTTAAAAGACCTTTTTGAATGGACCCATACCGAACACCTCGATAAAATTTTACAGAAAAAAGAGGCTTATCTGAACCTGCCGTTCTGGCTGATTCGGTTTGCTGTTTATTTTGGCATGTGGAGCTTTTTTGCCGTTTATCTGCGCAAAATGTCGGTAAAAAATGATTTTGAACCGCATGAAAAATACCTGGGAAGACTTCGGGCCACTTCGGGATGGTTTATGGTTTTCTTTGCCGTAAGCAGTTCCATGGCTGCCTGGGACTGGCTCATGTCTATCGATGCGCACTGGTTCAGTACACTTTACGGCTGGTATATTTTCTCCGGAATGTTTGTTTCGGCAGTTGCTGTAATTATTCTTATAACGATTGCGTTCCGGCATTTTGGCATTTTGCCTAATGTTAACGGAGAACATTTACACGATTTGGGAAAATACCTTTTCGGCTTTAGTATTTTCTGGGCCTATTTATGGATTAGCCAGTACCTGCTGATTTGGTACAGCAATATTCCTGAAGAAACCGTTTATTATGTGGAACGGGTGAATAATTTCGGAACCATTTTCTACATCAATGTCGCAGCAAACTTCCTTTTCCCGTTTCTGGCACTGATGACACGCGGGGCCAAACGTCAGCCACTATATCTGGCTGTTGTGGCTGTAATTGTACTGATAGGACATTACCTCGATTTGTACCTGGCCATTATGCCGGGAGCTGTTGGCCACGAAAATGCATCAATTGGTTTACTGGAAATCGGATTGCCGTTCTTCTACATTGCCGCTTTTCTTGGCCTGTTCTTTATCTTTTTTGAAAAAGCGAAACCTGTACCCGAAAATCACCCATATTTTATTGAAAGTTCAGACTATGAAAACATTTAAGATTAAACATTGGATTAGCGTTTTTTCAGCAGTTGCCTTGCTGTCGTCCTGCGACCACAACCGGAACGAACCCGGCTGGAGTTTTTTTAACGACATGGAACATTCGCAGGCTTATGAAACCTGGAGCGAAAACCCCAATCTGCCGGAAGGGAAAACCATGACCGGCCCGGTGGAAGGAACGGTAGCCGTACACGAACACGCTTTTGGTTTTGTTAAAACACCCGAGGATGAACTGAAAGCCGCCACGCTGGAAAACCCGCTGGC
>CAZXHP010000168.1:2621-7971 GCA_964639655.1 uncultured Mariniphaga sp. | reverse complement strand
TTTTGATATCCTTCCAAAGGAAAGTATCATAGAATTTTTGGCGGTGGCCGCAGCTTTGGGCACTGTGGCCATTTTATGGAGGTACAGAAAATCAAAGGAAGCCATGTACCTTATTTTATTGAAGTTTTTGCTGCAATTTGGGCATTAACCTGTGGCTTTGAATTTATTTCGGATAATCTGGAAACCAAAAAATTCTGGTCGCAACTATCCTACATCGGGATTTCATTTCTTCCTTTATTTTACTTTTTATTTACCACAGCCTTCAGTCAAAAATACCACATTATTACACCCCGGAATTTGGCAGCGCTTTCAGTTATTCCATTTTTAACTATTCCTCTTGCACTTACAAATGAATATCACAACCTGATATGGAAAAACGTAACCCTCCATCCGGAATTTAATATGATTATTATTGAACATGGAACCTGGTTCTGGATTTTCTGGTCTTATTCCATTACCTTAATTTTTGCCGGATTATATAATTTACTGCGTTCCATTTATGAATTTACGGCCTATTATCGCTCACAGGTAAGTACTTTGCTCATAGCAACGCTTATTCCGCTTGCCGGAAATGTGATGTATATTACAGGATTGAATCCAATACCCGGATTCGACTGGACTCCTGTACTTTTCGTATTCTCAGGACTCGTAATAACGTTTGGCACTGTGAAGTACCGCATGTTCGATTTGGTCCCGTTTGCACGGAACAAACTCATTGATACCATGAGCGATGGAGTGATTGTTGTCAACTCCGAAGGATTTATCGAGGATTATAATCCTGTTATTCCCCAAATTTTCAATTTTCATACAAAACCAATTCTGAGAAAACGGTTTGCCTCCGTATTTTCAGCTTACCCCAATCTGGTAGCCACAATTGAAGAACAGAAAAGCCTGGTGGAAATTGAAACAGATAAAAACGGGCAAGCCAACTTTTATCAAATCAGAATCACCCCGGTTTACGATCGTAATCAGCAACTTTCTGGACACCTCCTGCAAATAAATGAAATTACATCCTTAAAAAATACGGAAAACAAACTGAAAGCAGAAATTGAAAAACGTGGCCGGTTAATTGAAGACCTCGATGCATTTGCCCATACAGTTGCCCACGATCTCAGGAATTCCCTGGGTTCTGTCTATTCTTCAAGTGAAATTATTGAAACCAGCCTCGCAGAAGGAGATACTGAAACACTTCAGGAATTTGCTAAAATGATTAAAACGGCCGCTCATAAGGCCATGCAAATTACCCACGAACTTTTAATCCTGGCAACGGTAAGCCATCATGAAGTTGAGCGAAAGCCCCTGGAGATGGCAAAAATTTTTTCCAGTGCTAAAAACCAGGTAGAAGAATTTATTCTGAAAAAAAATGTTCAAATTTCTGTCCCGGAAAAATGGCCAACTGCAGTTGGTTATGCCACCTGGGTGGAGGAAGTTTGGGTGAATTACCTTACCAATGCTATAAAATACGGAGGTTCACCACCAGTAATTCAAGTAGGGTTCAAAAAAAGCCGAAATGGAATGATCAGGTTTTGGATTCAGGATAACGGAGATGGAATTACTCCAGAAAATCAATCGAAACTTTTTCAGAAATACGTCCGTTTAGCTCCTGAAAAAGCTGATGGATACGGACTTGGACTTTCTATTGTTAAACGCATCGTGGAAAAACTTGATGGGCAAGTGGGTGTAGAAAGTATCGGCCAAAAAGGTGAAGGTTCGCTGTTTTGGTTCGAACTCCCTTCCTGATAAAACCCGGCTTCGAACATTCTATTTCTGTTTTTGTTCTTTTATTATGAACAAAAACAACGGGTTATGAAACGTCGCCATTTTCTGAAAGCAGGAGCAGCAGCAGCCGGAACATTGTTATTCGAAGCATTTCCTTACCATGCATTTGCCGGCACAACAAAAAAATACGCTTCAGACAGAGTAATGCTGGGGAACACCGGCATTGAAGTGTCAAGACTGGCCATGGGTACCGGTACAAGCGGCTATGGCGGAAGTTCGAACCAATCGCGAAAACTGGGGTTGAAAGGGCTTTCAAATCTTTTGCGCACTGGATACGATAACGAAGTTTTCTTTTGGGAATCAGCCGACCAGTATGGAACCCACCCTCATTTTAAAGAAGCGTTAAAAGGTGTTGACCGCGATAAGGTGGTTTTGCTGACCAAAACCCATGCCCGCACGTCAAACGAAATGAAAGCTGACCTCGACCGCTACCGGAAGGAAATGGGTACAGACCACATTGAAATTGTTCTGCTTCACGCGCTTACCGACCCGGACTGGAATAAAAACCGGCGGGGCGCCATGGATTACCTGGAACGGGCGCGCGAAGACGGAATTATAAAAGCACATGGAGTCTCGTGCCATTCGCTGGGTGCTTTGCAAACCGCTGCCGCCGAACCATGGGTTCAGGTCGATCTGGCTAGGATGAATCCTGCCGGTGTACGCATGGATGCCGAAGTTCCGGTGGTTTTAAAAGTATTGCAGGAAATGAAAGCCAAAGGCAAAGGAATTATCGGGATGAAAATTCTGGGCGCCGGCCATTTCCGCAATAAAGTGGATGAAGCGCTGCAATATGCTTTGGCCCAGGATTATATGGATTGTTTTACCATCGGTTCTGAAAACATCGACGAATTTAAGGATTTAACGAAACGCATCCCGGCAGCTAGTGTGCGCGGGTAATTTCAGCTACCTATCCTTGTATTTTGTCCGAAAAAAGGGCAAAGTATCCTTGTATTTTGTCCGTTTTTTGCACGATATAACCTTTCCTTTTGTCCGAAAATTGTTATATTTATCCTTTCTTTTTATCCTATAATCAATGGAAAGATATATATATCAATCACTTAAAGAGTGGAAGAATTTAAATAAAAGAAGACCACTTTTATTGCGTGGAGCCAGGCAAACCGGTAAAACATATATTGTAGAACAATTCGGTAAAGAAGAATTTGAAAATACCATTTATATCAATTTTGAACGAAATCCGGAATACAAAGCCATTTTCAATACCTTTGACCCAATAGAAATTACTGAAAAAATTATTCTGTTCACTGCCCAAAAGCCGGAGCCCGAAAAAACCCTTCTATTTTTAGATGAGATACAAGAATGCCCGGAAGCCATTATTTCGCTACGCTATTTTTATGAAGAAATGCCTGGATTGCATATAATCGGAGCCGGATCGCTTCTCGAATTTGCCCTTCAAAGTGAGAATTTTAAAATGCCGGTAGGAAGAATTCAGTACCTGTATCTTTACCCTATGAATTTTGGTGAATTTCTTGATGCATCGGGAGAATCAGCGCTTCTAAAATATATCCTGAATTTTTCGAATCTGGAAAAAATACCAGAAAAAATTCATGACAAACTTAATGAATACATCAGAAAATACTATATAATTGGAGGAATGCCGGCAGTAGTTGAAGAGTACCTTGCCAGTAGAGATATTATTAAATGTCAGCGAATTCAGCGTTCCATTATTGATACCTATATCGATGATTTTGCCAAATATTCAAGAATTTCTTCGCACCCTCACCTGAAAAAAGTCTTTAATTCCGTTCCGGGAATGACCGGACAAAAATTCGTTTATGCCCATGTGGACAGAGGTGTTAAATCGGAAAAAATAAAAGAAGCGCTTGAATTGCTTGAAACTGCCGGGATATTAACGCGGGTAAGGCAAACCAGCGGTTCGGGCATTCCGCTTTCTTCAGGAGTGCATGAATCCATTTTTAAAGTTATTTTTTTAGATATCGGCTTGTTTCATGCCATTAGCGGAGTTTATTCAGAAACAGCAAAAGAAAAAGATTTCAATGTTATTTTTAAAGGCGCTGTTGCTGAGCAATTCGTTGGTCAGGAATTAATTGCGTACCAATCTCCTTATACCAGGGCAGAAATATTTTACTGGGGAAGAAGGGCAAAAAGCAGCACTGCCGAAATTGATTACCTCATAGAAAAAGAAGGACAAACAATTCCCATTGAAGTAAAATCGGGTCCAACAGGACGAATGAAAAGCCTGCATATTTTTATTGAAAAACACCAGACAAAAAAGGCGTTAAAAATATCACAAAACAAATTCCAAAAAGGAAATCCCATTTTAACCCTTCCCTTTTATGGCATCGAAAGTTTTATACGTCAAAAAGAAATTTAACAGGTTTAGCCTCCAACTTCTACTTCAAGCCCGTATCCTTTAAATAGCTGAATTGCTTGTTCAACCTCCTTTTCGGTTAATTCTTCCATTCCAAACGAACTCCAGGGAAGCCCCATTTTTCTGTATTTCCCTTTGCCGATGGGATGATATGGAAGCAGGTTAACCGAAGGTATTTTTCCATTCAAATTTGAAATAAACTGTGCAGTTGCCCGGAGGTTCTGTTCGTCTGCATTTACATTTTTTATCAGCGGAACACGAATATTTACCGGTTTTCCTGCGTTAATCAGAATTTTTAGGTTTTCCAGAATGCGCTTGTTGTCCACGCCTGTCCATTTTTTATGCTGAACGGGATCCATCATTTTAAGATCGTACAAAAACAAATCGGTGTGTTTCGCAACTTTCAGTATACTTTCTTCTGGGGCGAAACCCGAAGTATCCACAGTGGTGTGAATTCCGGCCTGTTTGCACAAAACCAGCAGTTCAATCAAAAATTCGGGAAACATCAACGGTTCACCTCCTGAAATGGTAACACCCCCACCCGATTGCACAAAATGCACGCGTTCCTTTTCGATGATTTTTAGAAGCTCCTGCGAAGTGTAAAACCGGCCCGACATTTCAATGGCTTTGGTTGGACAGGCCTCTGCACATTTTCCGCATAAATTACAAAGTTCCCAGTCGGTTACAATTCCGTCGGGAGTTAGTGATAAAGCATTATTTGGACAAATTTCGATACAATCTCTGGCGCCAATGCAACGACTGGCGGTATAGAATTTTTGCTGCGCCGGCAACTGGCTCTCCGGGTTGTGGCACCATGCACATTTTAACGGGCAGCCCTTAAAAAAGATGGTTATCCGGATGCCCGGTCCGTCGTTAATGGCGTAGCGTTTAATATCGAATATCAGAGGATGCTTCATCAGTTTGTTTCGAATAAATTACAAAAATCAATATTCAAATCACAAATAAATTCCAAAACTCAAATTCAAAATTTCCAAACTCCTGGTCCTTGTTTTAAAAATTGAGTTTTGATTATTGAGATTTATTTGTTTTTTGGAATTCGTCATTTGGTGCTTCTTTTTCTCAATACTTACTACTCTGTACTACTTGTCTGATTCAAAATCCTTCAATCTCCGTTCGTGCAATAATCTCCTCCTGCAAATCCTCGTTCATGTGGTTGAAATAATCGCTGTACCCGGCCATGCGCACCATCAAATCGCGGTA
>CAZXHP010000168.1:0-2521 GCA_964639655.1 uncultured Mariniphaga sp. | reverse complement strand
TCATGTGGTTGAAATAATCGCTGTACCCGGCCATGCGCACCATCAAATCGCGGTACTCTTCCGGATTTTGCTGGGCTGCCCGCAAGGTGGCCGTGTCCACAATGTTGAACTGAACATGGTGTCCACCCAGCGTAAAATAGTTACGAATGAGGTGCCCCAGTTTTTCCACGTCTTTTTCCCGTTTCAGCAGAGCAGGCACAAAACGCAGGTTAAGTAACGTCCCGCCCGATTTCGTCTGGTCGAGTTTGGCCAGCGAACGCATTACCGCAGTCGGCCCGTGGGTGTCAGCACCATGCGACGGCGAAGTTCCGTCGGAAATGGGTTTTCCGGCCATCCGCCCGTTTGGCAATGCACCCAGCACTTTTCCAAAATAAACATGGCAGGTGGTGGAAAGCATGTTCACGTGATAAGATTCCCCTTTGATGTTCGGTTTTCCGTCAATAGCCGCCAGCAAATCGTTGTACACACGCACAGCAATTTCATCGGCATATTCATCGTCATTCCCAAAAAACGGTGTCCGGTTCAGAATAAACTGTCGCAACCGCTCATCGCCTTCAAAATTTTTATTTAATGCATTTAACAGTTCACCCATTTCAAAATTTTGATCTTCAAAAACATGCTTTTTCAGAACCGCCAGGCTGTCGGTTACGGTTCCCAAACCAGTGCACTGAATGTAGCTCGTATTGTAGCGTGGCCCGGCGTTGTAATAATCTTTTCCTTTCGAAATGCAGTCGTCAATCACCACCGAAAGGAAAGGCGCCGGTGCATATTTGGCAAACATCCGGTCGATGTAATTGCTCACCCGTATTTTCTGTTCCACCACAAAATGCAGTTGTTTCAAAAAAGCGTTATAGAGGTCTTCAAAGTTTTTAAATTTTAAAGGATTCCCGGTTTCGATACCAGCCTTTTTTCCGGTACGCGGATCGACACCATTGTTCAGGGTAATTTCCAGAATTTTAGGCACATTCAGGTAACCAGTCAAAAGAAAGGCTTCTTTTCCAAATGCGCCCACCTCAATGCAGCCGCTGCACCCGCCTTCCTGGGCATCCTGCAACGATTTTCCCTGGCGAAGCAGTTCTTTCACATACACATCCGGATTAAAAACCGAAGGAAAACCATGCCCGCGGCGAATCACTTTAACCGCAGCTTTCAAAAAGCTGTCGGGCGTTTTGGCACTGATGTGCACCGAATTTCCGGGTTGCAAAATATGTAGCTCTTCAGCCACTTCAAGCAACAGGTATGAAACCTCGTTCACCGCATCGGAACCATCGGGCTGAATGCCGCCAAGATTGATGTTGGTAAAATCGTTGTAGGTTCCGCTTTCGCGTGCGGTGATACCCACTTTTGGCGGCGCCGGATGGTTATTCACTTTAATCCAGAAACAACTTAAAAGCTCTTTGGCTGCTTCGCGGGTAAGTTTTCCTGCCGCCAAATCATTTTCGAAAAACGGCTGAAGGTGTTGGTCGAAATGGCCCGGATTCATCGCATCCCAACCGTTCAATTCGGTTATGGTTCCCAGATGCACAAACCAGTACATCTGAATGGCTTCCCAAAAGTTTCGCGGCGCACGGGCAGGAACATGACGGCATACTTCTACAATCTTTTTCAGCTCTGCCACACGTTGCGGATTTTTTTCCGTAACCGCCATTTTTTTAGCCAGTGCGGCGTGGCGTTCAGCAAAAACAATCACTGCATCGCACGAAACAGCCATCGCCCGCAATTGCTCCAGTTTATCGGTGGCTTCCGGGTCATTCACGAAATCTAAACTATCGATTTGTTCGTTTATTTCCCGTTTGAAGTCCAGCATCCCTTTTCGGTAAATTTTCCCGTCGAGTGCGGTGTGCCCCGGCGCCCGTTGTTCCATAAATTCGGTAAAAAGACCGGCTTCATAAGCCGACTTCCATTCCTGCGGCACATGGTTAAAAATGCGTTCGCGCATGGTGCGGCCTGTCCAGTAGGGAATCACTTCACGTTCGTAAGTATCAATATCTTCCTGTAAAATAAAATAACTTTGCTGCTCCCGGGTGTTCAGCACATGAAAATCTTCCACACTGTGGCAGGTCAACTCCGGAAAGGTGGGCACTGATTTGGGAAACGGACCGCGCTCGCCCACAATCAGTTCATTGTTGCCAATGTAAATGGATTTTTGTTTGCAAAGCTCCATAAAATTGAGCGCGCGCATCATGGGAACAGAATATTTCCCTTCGTTTTCCCTGAAAAATCGGGTGGTAATCAGCGCCCGCTCTATGGAAAGCGATTCTTTGGTTTCCACACTCAGCCGGCGTAAATGGCGGATTCGGTCATTCATGCCGGGGTATGATGAACTTTCATCCGCCGAAATGGCGGAATCGGGTTCTTTTTCTATAATTTGGTTTTTTACACGCATCGCAAAAAGCTAAAAGACAGAGATTAATCAAAAACGGGAATAAGGTTGGTTTGAGGGGGTAATCTCAGGCATAAAACATTCGGCATTCAAACAGGCACCTGTATGAAACCAGAAGGTTCGAATGAAAAGATTTTG
>CAZXHP010000167.1:4595-8049 GCA_964639655.1 uncultured Mariniphaga sp. | reverse complement strand
TCGTCTTCGCCGGTGTAAGTCTGGTTCAACTGAAAAATATTGAACCGGATGCCCTGTTGCGCGGCCACATCGTCATCAATTTTTATATCGCTGGTTTCCCATTTTTTCAGCCACTTGTTTTTATGTTTTTCGAACAAGGTATCGAATCCGGCTTTTTGCGCCCGGGCAATGGCTGCCCTCGCTTTCTTCTGCAAACTGATTTTTCTGAAGTTCGTTGACGAAACAATTGCTGCCAGTTTTTCAATGGTTATTTCATCGCCTTTTTCGACATTGATTTTTTGCGTGGCTCCCACATACTTTTCCCGTTCAATATTCAAAATTTCAGTAAAAACAGGCTGATTGTTTTTCAAAATCTGAAACCACATGCCGGTGGTTATCTGAAATTTTGTTTTCAGGGTTTCCAGCGTCAGGTAGCCTTCGTTTTTGCTGATTTCCTTTTGAATTTCAATCCAGAATTTTTCATCGTAGTTGGCATCTTCGTTTTTCACGTCGCCATCGAGGTAAGGAGAAACAGTAATTTCTCCCGAAAAATTTATTGCTTTTACCGAATACCGAATGGCGCCGAGTTCCGAATCGTGGATACTGACAAAACGTTGGGCAAAAACCGCCACCTGGTTTCCATTGGGAAATTCCGCCTCAAAACTGCGGGAAAGCAACCCATGCTGCATGTCGAGTTCCCGGCGGAAAAAAAGGATTTTTGCCTTGCCCAAATCCAGTTCCTGCCCGTTCACCTGTATGTTGATGCCAATCCAGTTGGTGGAGTTGATAATTTTGGCAAAGTATTCCGGGTAACCGTTTTTCCACCATCCCACGCGGGTTTTGTCGGGATAATAAATACCGGCAATGTAAGCCCCCTGAAGCGAATCGCCCGAATATTTTTCCTCAAAATTGGCCCGCTGTCCCATGCGACCGTTGCCTATGCTGAAAATACTCTCGGAAATACGGTTATGCTCCGGACGGAATCCTTCTTCTATAATCTTCCATTCATTATGAATGATGTAATCCTTCATTTTTTAGTTTTAGAATATTTCAAAAAACAGCTACTTTTCACCTGCTGCCACATCTTTTACAAACAATACCGAAATGGCGGCCAGCAGCAGCGAACCTCCCCCGAAGACCAGCGCCAGAATGGCTTTTCCGCCAAAAACAGTCTGCACAAGAAACCCGAGGATGGTAGCGGCCAGAATTTGCGGAATTACAATGAAAAAGTTGAAAATGCCCATGTAAATCCCCATTTTATGTGACGGCAGCGAGCCGGTGAGAATGGCATAGGGCATAGACAAAATGCTGGCCCAGGCAATACCTATTCCAATCATGGGCAGAATCAGCAGGTTCGAATTTCCGATGAGGTAAACCGAAGCCATTCCAATTGCACCAAGTGTTAAACAAATAGCGTGGGTTATTCTCCGGCTGGTATGTCTGGCCAGTACGGGCAGTGCAAAAGCTACCAACGCTGCCACTCCGTTGTAAACGGCAAACAAAACATTTACCCAATCGGCGCCGGTGTTGTATTCCAGCGAGGTAGTGTCTGTGGTCAAATAAATGTGACTCGTAACGCCGGCCGTAGTGTAAATCCACAACGCGAACAAACCCATCCACGAAAAAAACTGAACCACAGCCAGTTGTCTCATGGTAGCGGGCATCCTGACGAGGTCTGAAAAGATTTCCACCAGTGCATTTTTCTCCCGATTTTTCGATTTCAGAAAATAAACCACCAGCATCAGAAAAAAGAATGCGATGAGCAGGCCGCCCAAAATGTAGAGTTCGTTTTTCAACCTAAACCAACGGGTTAATACAACCACAACCAGCCCGGTTATTCCAAAGATACTGCCCAGCGAAGTAAATTTCTGTCGGGGAACCGGGTCTTCCCGGTAATCCCTGGCCACCTTGTTGGTCTCCCGTTCGGTTTTTTCGTATTCCCGCATTTTTTCGGGCGGATATTCTTTGGTGGAAACGATGGTCCAGAGTATGGCGAGAAAAAATGCCAGTGCGCCAATGTAAAACGACCACCGTACCGAAGGCGGAATCACTCCTTCGGGCGCTGTGTTGGGAATATTCAGCCAGTTGGTCATTACGTACGGCAACATGGAACCCACCACTGCTCCGGTGCCGATAAAAAAACTTTGCATGGCAAATCCGCGGGTGCGCTGTTCATTGGGTAACATGTCGCCCACAAAAGCACGAAACGGTTCCATGGAAATATTAATGGATGCATCCATTATCCAGAGCATTCCGGCGGCTACCCACAAAGCCGGTGAATTGGGCATCATTATTAACGCCAGCGACGCAAAAATAGCTCCAAACAAAAAATAGGGACGCCGTCGTCCCAGTCGGTTCCAGGTTTTGTCGCTCATGTGCCCAATGATGGGCTGAATTACCAAACCGGTAACCGGGGCGGCAATCCACAAAATAGGAATGTTTTCCACCTGAGCACCCAGGGTTTCAAAGATGCGGCTTACGTTGGCATTTTGCAGGGCAAACCCAAACTGGATGCCCAGAAAACCGAAACTCATATTCCAGATTTGCCAAAAGCTAAGAGCAGGTTTTTTACTCATAACAACTATTTTATGTTATAACTGGCTGCAATGAAATAGTGCAGCAAACGAATGTTTGCCTGCTCAGCAGTTGTGAAGTAACTTACGATTTGCCGGAACAAATATAAGGGATAAAAAATGAAATCTCCAAATTTATTTTCGCGCTAACCTGCTGATAACAGGCGCATTTTGAGTTGAAAGGCTTGTTTCAAACGTTTGCGGAAAAATTTTTGGGAGATTTGATTTTATGTTGAAAAAAAGGTTTCCTAAAAACCAACAAACTTCTTTTGACTGTCACCCTGAACTTGTTTCAGGGTCTATTGTATAAAAGATTCTGAAACAAGTTCAGAATGACCTGCGAAATGATGTTTTTGATCATCTGCCCCTGTTCAACCTGAAACCCGACTTGAGCCCCTTACAATTAAATTGGCATTTAATATTTTGGTTTCACTGGGGTAGTCTTCTTTCGAAAGAATCCGTTTCAGCAGCATGCGGGTGGCTACTGTTCCCATTTCGTAGCCATGCTGATCGACTGATGTAAGCGTAGGATCGGTAATTCCGGAAAACCGTCCGTCGGAAAAACCGACAACGGCCACTTCGCTCGGGATTTTGATTCCCCGTTTTTGAAGCGTTTGCATGGCGCCAATGGCGGTGAGGTCGTTCACGGCGAAAATACCGTCTATTTCCGTACCGGACTCCAATATTTTAAGCACTGCCAGCCGGGCTTTTTCAAAATTGTCGGCATCGTAAACCAGGGTTTCGCCTAAAAGGATTCCGGCGTCTTCCAACGCTTTTTTGTAACCTTCCTTGCGCTGCCGGCCAATGAGCAGGTTTTGCGGCCCGGCAAAATGGGCGACGCGTTTTTTCCCGGAATCCACCATGTGGCGTGTGGCGCGGTAGGCTGCATCAAAATCGTCGAT
>CAZXHP010000167.1:0-4495 GCA_964639655.1 uncultured Mariniphaga sp. | reverse complement strand
TGTTTAAGGCTGAGTGCCACAGCGTTGGGCTGATAGTTCAGCTTTTCAGCCAGCTCTTTCACCGCACGTTTGGTTTCTCCGCTAATATCGGGATGGTCTTTCAGCGCTCTCGAAACCGTTGACGGAGAAACTTTTAGCTCCCGGGCAATGTCTTTTATGGTGGCAAAACCTTTTTTCATTCAACAGATTTCAGTTGATTTCCGATTTTAAAAGTAACAAAATAAAATGACTTTTAAACGCAGTAGTTCGTCACCACAATCTCATTAATAGCCTGCCGTTTGTCTCCTGAAGAATTAATCACCCGCCTGGCCGGTACCCGGAAAATCTGAAAATCTTTGTACAGATCGTCAAAAAAATGGTCATCCAGGTTGTGGTTTTTAGGGTCGGAGTTGCTTAGCATTTGTTTCACCCCTTTCTGGTTTAATTCTGAAAATAGTGTGGCCAGAGCTATTTGTTCCGGGTCGCCAAATGCATCTTTGCTGTATGCGGTAAAGCTCGAAGTTTGATTTAGCGGCCGGTAAGGCGGATCGTAATACACAAAGGTGTTTTCGTTCACCCTGTTTTTTATTTCTCTGAAATCGGCTTTTTGTATTTCAGCAACCGAAAGCAGTTGGGAAACCTTCAGCAGGTTTTCGGTATCCAGAATTTTCGGGTTTTTATACCTGCCTTGCGGAACATTGAATTCGCCTTTGGAGTTAAACCGGAACAATCCGTTGAAACAGGTGCGGTTCAAAAAAATGATTTGTGCCGCCCGTTCAATCCATTTATTCGAAATTCTGCTGTAATTCATTGATTTCTTTTGCGCGTTGAATCGCTCACGCATCTGGTAATAATATTCCGTGCGTTTTTCCTCGTTCAGTTTCAGGTATTGGTTCTGAAACCGGTCCAGTTTTTCAATCAGGTTTGGTACCTTTTTTTGAATGACCAGGTAGGTTAGTATCAAGTCCTCGTTATTGTCGCACAAAAGCGCAGATTTTATGGAAAACTTTTGCGCGATGTCGAAAAAAACGGCGCCACCGCCAACAAAGGGCTCGCAAAAGGTTTCAATTTTTCCCTCTCTGAGTTCTATAGGATAGAATTTCTGAAAAGCCTCCAGCAACTGCCCTTTTCCGCCGGCCCATTTCAAAAAAGGTTTGGCCGGGGTCTCTTTCAGGTTGTTTTTTCCTATAGAAATTTTTACGGTCATTTTATTCCTGTTAAGCGGCAAAAATACCAAAACAAAATTCAGCGTTAAAAATAATCTTTAAATTCATTTTTTCGGGCATTTTTTTACCCACCACACCCAACCTGTTGTATAACATATTCGACGCAAACGTAACCGCAAACGTTTGCAGTTTTCAGGATGTTAAAAAACCGTAACAATCCTTAACAATTTAATTACATTCGCCCCCGGATTTTTGATTTGCTCAGGCAAAAACTGAAAGTAACTTATTGATTTATTGCCGATTTAAACATTAACTATTTGTTAATTAAACCATGTAAGTAGTATTAACTAATAACATTAAAAATGAGTATTATACGTAAAAACCTAAAGTTTTTTCTGTTTTTGGTCGCGCTGTTCATCGTTGTTTCGGTATCGGCTCAACAAAAAACAGTAACGGGTAGTGTTGCCGACTCGGAAAGCGGCGAACCGTTACCCGGAGTTACCATTGCGGTAAAAGGAACAACCAGGGGTACAATTACCAATTTCGACGGCCAGTATTCTCTTGATGTAGAGGTAGGCGAAACACTGGCATTTTCTTTTATAGGCTATTATCCCCAGGAGTTTGTTATTGGGAGTGGCAATGTGATTAATGTTCAACTGGCACAATCGGTGATTGGTCTGGAGGAAGTTATTGTAATTGGTTACGGCCAGGTAAGAAAGGAAGATGCCACCGGTTCGGTGCAGGCGGTAAGTGCCAATGATTTTAACCCGGGAGCCATTACTTCGCCACAAGAACTTGTAACCGGAAAAATTGCCGGGGTAAACATCACTTCAGACGGAGGTTCGCCTGGTGAAGGAGCAACCATTCGTATCCGCGGAGGTTCATCTCTTTCTGCAAGCAACGATCCGCTTTTTGTAATTGACGGTGTTCCGGTTGACAACGACGGAATTACCGGGATGAAGAACCCGCTGAGCACCATCCACCCGAGCGACATTGAAACGTTTACCGTTTTAAAAGACGCCTCGGCAACAGCTATTTATGGTTCGCGTGCGTCAAACGGCGTAATTATTATTACCACCAAACGCGGAAGAAAAGGAATGCCGCTTGGTATAACCTACAATCAGTTTTTCTCAGTTGGAACCCATGCCAACAAAATTTATCCGCTGTCAACCGTTGATTTCCGTTCACTGGTTCAGCAGCGGTATGCTAATAATCCCAATGCCACCAGGCTTTTGGGAAATGCCGATACCGACTGGCAAGACGAAATTTACCGGCCGGCTTTCGGGCACGACCATAATTTGGGTGTTACCGGGAATATCGGCGATATGCCGTTTAGAGCATCCATTGGTTATTCAAACCAGGAAGGTATTTTGAAAACCGATGGGCTGAACAGAATAACGGGTTCATTGGGTTTAAATCCATCATTTTTAGAAGATCATCTGCGCCTGAATCTTAATGTAAAAGGAATGTTGATTAACAACCAGTTTGCAAATCGTGGCGCCATTGGTTCGGCTTATAGTTTCGACCCCACCCAGCCCATTTATAACGGAAGCCCGTACGGCGGATTTTTTACCTGGGTACAGCAGAATGGAGATCCAATAACAATTGCAAACATGAACCCGGTTGCACAACTGAATTTAAGAGATGATCGATCAACTGTTCAAAGAAGTATTGGTAATGCCGAATTCGATTACCGGTTCCATTTTTTGCCCGACTTAAGAGCTAACCTGAATTTAGGTTACGATATTTCTACCAGTGAGGGTTCGGTAGACGTTCCTGAATATGCTCCCTGGGCATTTAACAGAGCAAGAGGTGGTGGTGAAAAAACAGATTATTCTCAGGACAAAAGAAATACATTACTCGATTTTTACCTGAATTACGTGAAAACCATCGATGCCATCGACAGCCGTATCGATGCCATGGCCGGTTATTCATGGCAGCATTTCTGGAGAGCCGGTGCCTCTAAAACCACTAATGCAAGTGGAAATTATACGGAATCAGACACCAGTTATGAAACCGAAAATTACCTGGTTTCATTCTTTGGCCGCTTCAATTATATTTTTAAAGAACGCTACCTGGCTACCTTTACGCTTCGTAACGACGGTTCCTCGCGCTTCTCCCCCGATACCCGCTGGGGCTTGTTCCCATCGGTTGCTCTGGCATGGCAAATTGCCGAAGAACCATTCCTGGCCGATTCGCGTGTGCTTTCGGATTTAAAACTGCGCCTGGGATACGGGATTACCGGTCAGCAAAACATTACCGATAATGATTATCCATATATGGCCCGTTATACTTTTGGTGAGCCCACTGCATCCTATCAGTTTGGTAATTCCTTTGTTACAACCATCAGGCCCGAAGGATACGATGCCAACATTAAATGGGAAGAAACCACCACTTACAACATTGGTCTGGATTATGGCTTTCTGAATAACCGCATTTCGGGTTCTGTTGATGCCTACTACCGGGTTACCGATGATTTGATCAACTTTATTCCGGTTCCGGCAGGTACCAACCTCACCAACATGATATTGACCAACGTTGGCGACTTGGAAAACCGGGGGCTGGAATTCAGCATCAACGCCATTCCGGTTTCAAAAACAGATTTAAGTTGGGAAATCGGATTCAATGCTTCGTATAATGAAAATAAAATTACCAAACTTACTGCTATCGACGATCCTGCCTACATCGGTGTTGAAACAGGAGGAATTTCAGGTGGTGTTGGAAACAACATTCAAATTCACAGCGTGGGTTATCCGGCCAACTCTTTCTTTGTTTACGAACAGGTATATACGCCCGAGGGAAAACCGGTTGAAGGATTATACGTTGACCGCAACGGCGACGGCGTGATAACCAACGACGACAAATACCGTTACAAAAAACCCGCTGCCGATGTATTTATGGGTTTTTCTTCAGGTTTGAATTACAAAAACTGGGATTTTGGCTTCAATGGCAGGGTGAGCCTGAACAATTATGTATATAACAACGTCATGTCTGGCCAGGCAACTTTCAATAACCTGTATAATTCCGTAGGCTATCTGAATAACATCAGCGATGCTGTTTTTGATTCAGAATTTGAAAATCCGAGGTATTTTTCTGATTATTACATACAAAACGGATCTTTTCTGCGGCTCGACAACATCAGCCTGGGGCACACTTTTACAAACTTTTACCAGGAACGCATGAAAATGAGGTTGTATGCAACCGTGCAGAATGTATTCGTAATAACCGACTACGAAGGGCTCGATCCTGAAGTGAGCGGAGGTATCGACAACAACATCTACCCACGTCCGCGTACATTTACGCTTGGTGTAAGTATTAATTTTTAACCGTAAAAGAACAGAATAATGAAA
>CAZXHP010000166.1:0-8106 GCA_964639655.1 uncultured Mariniphaga sp. | reverse complement strand
GCCACACATGAGTTGGTAGTCCCTAAGTCGATTCCAATTATTTTTCCCATTTTAATATGTATTTCGTTATTGTATAAATTTTCTGTTCAGTAATTTCTTTTAAAAAACTGTCCCCTGAATATCAATGACTGTGCCATCGGGAAAATTGGGGAACAATCCGAAAATATGACACAAGTGAAACGGGATATGGAAAACCTTCTGTCAAAAACCGGTGACAAAAAGGCAGAAAATTCAGGTGGTAACCTATTCCATGTATGCAGATTTGAACGAATCCAGAATGTATATTCTTCAAGACATAAAAGAAAAATATGGACGAAATCCTGATTAATAAAAGTGCAATTTTAATACCTGCTCCTGTAAACAGAAACATTCAGCTCAGGCCCCGGCAGCATAAACTGATCGTTGGGGGAAATGCGCCAGGCCAGTGCGGTTTCAATCCTGTATTTTGAACTGATTTGGCTGAAATACTCCACGTAAGGAACAAAATTGTGGCGGACCGGTCCCAAATCGTCAAAGCCGTCAACCACCATTCCCGGTATGTACTTTAAGCCGAAGCCGTATTCCGATTTTAAGTCGGGGTAAAAGCTCCAGCCCAAATCGGTTTCAAGCAAAATCCAGTCTTTTCTTTTGTATCCGTTGTAACTGAGACGGGCGCTCAAATTCCGGTTCCGTTTCAAACTGCAGTATTTATGGTGCTCAAATTTCAGGTAACCTCCGTACACAAAATCGGGCTCGCGGTTAAAATAGTTAAAAAACGGCCCGAACTCCACCCGGGAACCGTTGAAACGCGGACGAAACTCGGTGTATTGCCAATCGGGCAAAGCGTCATCGGGTACTTTCAGAAACATTTGTTTGTTCAGAAATTCAGTGAGCTGTTTCCATTCATTTTCTCCGGAATGTCCTGCACGGGCATCCCGCTGATTTTTAATCCTGCCGATTTCCTGTGCAACTTTCAGGTTTTCTTCCATAGAAAAAAGCCGTCCGGGATAGTGTTTTTCAAGCAACCACTCTGCCGCCATATAATGATTCACAGGATTCAACCGTCCTATGCCCCACCCTGCTTTTGCTTCAATTCCATAGCGTAATTTTGAATGCTCCGATGATTTGTCGTAGGGCAAGGTAACCTGACCGGAGTCGATACGTGTACCTTCAGCTTTTCGTTGAAACAAGCTGTAATCACCCCAGGCACTTACATTTATCAGTGTGTAATTTTTTCGATCGATATAAAACCTGCCGGAATAATTAGCCTGAATACTACCCCCGATACCCGCCAGTTTTTGTTCGGCATCAATGACCTCAACTTTTGAACTGTCTATCCAGTCACCTTTCCCCAAAAAGGGTCCGGCTTTTAATGCAATGTTCCATATTTCTTCCCGATAGGGCAAAATTAACCAGGTTCGGCTGTCCCATAAAAATGCGACAGAACCTTTTCGTAACTCCTCAAAATCTCTTGTTTTATCTGTTCTCACTTCTTCCCGTTCGGCATTAAAATTAAAAACAGCCCCTGCATTTAATTCCTTTTTTATAAAAAAGTACAATGCCGCGCTATCGGCATTTAACTGTGCATTAATACTTAGTGGAAAAAGCATTAATCCTAAAACCGTCCCAATGACGATTGTTGTCCAATATTTCATTGTCTGAATCATTATTACATGGCAAAATAAAGAATCTTCCTTCAAACCCAAACACACCGTGGTTAATAAAAGTTAAGTGAAATAAATATCCGGCAAAATTAAACTATTTTGCAGGGGTAAAACCTTTGGCTACTTTTGTAGCTTTAAAAAAAAAGTGATGTCGGTACAAAGCGAAATAAAAAAGGTGACTACCCACCGGTTGTCGGAAATGAAGCTCCGGGGTGAAAAAATTGCCATGCTTACAGCTTACGATTACAGCATGGCCAGTTTGGTCGATGAAGCAGGCATCGATGTGGTACTGGTTGGCGATTCGGCCTCCAATGTAATGGCCGGGCACGAAACAACCCTGCCCATCACCCTCGACCAGATGATTTACCACGGTGCATCGGTTGTGCGGGCGGTAAAACGTGCACTTGTTGTTGTTGACCTGCCTTTTGGCACTTACCAGGGCAACTCCCGCGAAGCCCTCAGTTCTGCCATCCGAATTATGAAAGAAACAGCTGCCGATGCGGTAAAACTTGAAGGCGGGGCTGAAATTATTGAATCGGTAAACCGCATCTTGTCGGCCGGTATTCCAATTATGGGGCACCTGGGTTTGATGCCGCAGTCTATTCACAAATACGGAACTTACACGGTAAGGGCCAAAGAAGAAGCCGAAGCTGAAAAATTAATTCACGATGCCAGGTTGCTGGAAGAAGCAGGCTGCTTTGCCGTTGTTCTCGAAAAAATTCCGGCAAAACTGGGCAAACTGGTAGCTGACGAATTAAAAATTCCTGTTATTGGAATTGGAGCCGGCGGAGGAGTGGACGGACAGGTTCTGGTTATTCACGATATGCTGGGAATCACGCAACAGTTTTCACCACGGTTTCTGCGCCGTTACCACAACCTTGCTGCTGAAATTAAAGGAGCGGTGGGTAACTATATCGAAGACGTGAAATCGCAGGATTTCCCCAACGAGAAGGAACAGTACTAAAACAGTTCCGGGTTCCGAGTTCAAAGTTCCGAGTTCAAAAGTTAAAGTGAAAAGTGAAAAGTGGAAATACTTTACGAAGACAATCATCTAATTGCCGTAAACAAAGCCTGCGGAGAGTTGGTTCAGTCCGACATTACCGACGAACGCACAATTGTTGACGATGTAAAAGATTACCTTAAGGTAAAATACAACAAACCCGGAAATGTTTTTGTGGGATTACCGCACCGTTTGGATCGTCCCACAAGCGGCATTGTACTTTTGGCTAAAACCGGAAAAGCGCTGGAGCGGCTCAACAAGATGTTTTCCAAACGGAATTCAATCAGCAAAACCTACTGGGCTGTTGTGAACAAACGCCCGCCAAAACATACCGACACGCTGGAACATTACCTGAAAAAAAATCAGGATAAAAATAAAAGTTATGCCTGGCCCCAACAAACTCCGGGTGCCAAATATGCCCGGCTGACGTACCGCCACGTCGCCAGCATCGAACGGTTTCATCTTTTGGAAATCGATTTGTTTACCGGAAGACATCACCAAATAAGGGTGCAGTTAGGTACACTGGGCTTAAAAATAAAAGGAGATTTAAAGTACGGATTTCCACGTGCCAACAAAAACAAGGGAATTCATTTACACGCCCGCAAACTGGAGTTTATCCACCCGGTGAAAAAAACTCCCGTAACCATTGTTGCCGAACCTCCCCGCGATAAAGTATGGAATGAGTTTATCAAACTTTTTCGCGAAAACCAGTTCAGTCCAGTGATTCCGGTTTAAAGGCAAACGGGAGTAAATTTTCAACCCCTTCAAAAACCTGTATTTTCTTTTTCCCGTCTAAAATAACCCGGATAGGTTGTTTGTACCTCACCTCCGTTTCAACCATGGCCTGCCTGCACGAACCACATGGTTTTACCGGTCCCTCAACCGGGCCGCTGCTATTGGTTGCAGTAACCGCCATCGCTTTAACGCCTGCATCGGGATAAGTGGCATGCGCATAAAAAAGTGCAACGCGCTCGGCACACAAACCGGTTGGAAAAGCTGCGTTTTCCTGGTTATTTCCGGTAATTGTCACTCCATTGGTTAAAAGCAAAGCTGCGCCAACGTTAAACTGCGAATAGGGAGCAAATGCCCGCCCCGATGCCTCTCTGGCAGCAAGTACCAGTTTTTGGTCTGCATCGGGTAAATCCCAGATTGTGGAGTATTCATATACCAAAATCCTCAACTCTTTCGTTCGCATACTAAATGAATTTGTTCAAAAGTACAATTTAAAAAAATAATGGGCGCAAAATTCGAAACAAAACCGGCAATTAAGCGATATCCACGTAACTATGTTCATAAAATTTTATGTTTTCCTGCCAAAAGAAAAAGGAACCGACTATTTTAGCCCACCAAAATCTGAAAATTAAATGCAATGAAGCACGGTCTCTTTTTACTACTTTGTGTTGCTGTTGGATTAACCACACAGGCACAGTTTTCGCGTGAGCAATATATTCAGAGGTACCAGTTACTTGCCATTGAAGAGATGGGCCGAAGCGGAATTCCAGCCAGTATTAAAATGGCTCAGGCAGTGCTTGAATCGGGCAATGGAAACAGCGAGCTTTCCCGTAAATCGAACAATCATTTCGGTATTAAATGTAAAAACACCTGGAAAGGAGCAAAGGTTTATTACGACGACGACGAAAAGGGCGAATGCTTTCGCAAATACAAATCGGTAGAAGAATCGTATATCGACCATACCAACTTTTTAATGGCCAATCCGCGTTATGCCTTTCTTTTCACTTTGCCTCCCAATGACTACAAAGGCTGGGCAAAAGGGTTAAAGGAGGCGGGCTATGCCACCGCCCGGCATTACGACAAGTCGCTTGTAAAAATCATTGAAGATCATAAGCTTTACCGACTCGATGATAAACAAACTATTCGTCCGCTCGCTGCCAACGCGACCAACGTTCCGGCAAACAAGGGAATATCGGACAAAATGGTTATTAATCCACTTCACGCCAGACAAATTATAAAAATTAACAACCTCGAGGCAGTGGTGGCGCGCGAAGGCGATTCATATGAAATTCTGGCGCAGGCATTGGGCCTGGAAGCCTGGGAATTGTATAAATTCAATGACCACGGAGTAGCTTACAGACCAAAACCCAACGAGGTGGTTTACATCGAAGCAAAAAAAAGAAGAGCGCCAAAAAACCAGGAGTTTCATACTGTTTCCGAGGGTGAAACCATGCACTTTATTTCGCAAAGGTATGGGCTAAAACTAAAACCGCTGTACCGGCGAAACCGCATGAACCCGGGCGAACAACCGCAGGTGGGCGAAACAGTTTACCTGCGAAAAAAGAAACCGGCTAATTGATTTCGTGCCTGGAAAACCGAAAGAAAAAAAACCGCAGTAAAACACGGTCGGCAAACAGCACAAACAAGCCGATAATATTCAGGCCAATTATCCACGACTGGTTGTTAAGCGCGAATGTTTGCCATTTTTGCCAGTCGGCTTCTATCCAGAAAAATGCCATAAGAATAAAAATGGCCACAACACCGGTTATTGTTGCCAGGTAAACAAAAAACTCCTTCACATATTGTCTCCAGACAAAACTTCTTCTCATTTTATCCGCCACTTTTTCAGCAAAATTTTCGGATAATAAAAATCCGGGTGGCGTTTTTAACGTTTCATCCAGAAGGTTGTCAATCCGTATATTTTTATCATCTTTCTGCATAATCTGCAAATATATTTGTTTTCTCCAACTCAATTCGTTTCTCCAGTTTTTCTTTCAGCAGTTTTCTGGCCCGCGACAGGTAACTTTTAATGGTGCCTTCGGGCATTCCGGTAATTTCCTCCACTTCTTTATAAGAGAACTCTTCCAAATGAAACAAAGTAAGCACTGTACGATACTGGACCGGTAGTTTTTCAATCATCTCAAGCAAAATCTTTTTAGCTTCTCCTTTTTCCACCATTTTAGCTGCCTGCCAGTTGTCCGAATTTCCCTGCATTAATCTGTCATCAACATCTTCCGGTAATTCTGAAACTCGTTCGTACCTCCTTATATGCGAAATACTTGTATTGTAGGCAATAGTGGCAATCCAGGTAGAAAGCCGCGATTCGCCCCTGAATTTTCCAAGCTTCCTGAAAACCTTAAAAAAAACTTCCTGGCAAATATCCTCCACATCTTCCTGCTGTTTTACAATTCTTCCCACTACATGCAAAACCAGTCGCTGGTGTTTAGCCACCAGGTACCGGAAAGCATTGTCATTTCCGGCTATTATTTGCTGAACCAGTTCTGCATCATTCATAATTACCTAATCAGACTCATTCCCTTGAATAATGTTGCATCTTTTGTCAACAATTTTCATAACAAAGATTTTTTGAAAACCATTCTCAAAATTTTCCGGAAGTGAGAATATTTAAAATTTTCAAAAAAATACCATGAAACTGCAACATTTCTGTTTTCGCCGGAGTCAAACGGTCAGAATGTAAAATTTTAAAAACAATTAATTATGGTATCACAAATTTTTGTTACGGTTATCGTTTTCTTTGGTTTATACCACATGATGAAACTTATTGCCGATTACCTGCTTAAAAGAAAAATTATTAAAGCCGGCCACATTGATAAGGCGGGAATACTGGAACCACAGCAGAGTGAAGAAATCAACCGCTATCCGTCACTTAAGTGGGGGTTGGTTGCACTCACAACCGGACTCGGTTTTATTTTCATAGAAATACTGCGCCAGGTTAACCCGGCGTTAATCGATTACCACAATGCAGTTCTCCCAATAGGCATTTTGCTGGTTTTCGTGTCGCTCGGATTCCTCATCTATTTCTTTATTATGAACAGAAAAAATATGTAAAAAGAAATACACAAAATCATATTCCGGTCAAAAACCGGACTATGAATTTGTTCCGGTTTCCCAAAATTCTTTCTACCTTTAAAGCATGACAAGGCAGAAAGAAATAGTAAAAACCAGCCTGAAATTTCTGAAAAATTCGTTGCTGTCGATTGTTGCAGGAATTGTATTCTACCTGGCATGCGCCCTGCTTTTTTCCCTGCTGCCCACACATCCGCCAAAACAAACCTGTTTACCCCGAAACGAAATTTTTGTCGCCTCCAACGGCGTTCACCTCGACATTATTTTTCCCGTTGAAAACCTGGAACCGCAACTGTTGCATAAACTCGAAATATTGCCGGGCACACTGTTTATTGGCTTTGGCTGGGGCGATAAAGAATTTTACATCAAAACACCCGAGTGGTCCGATCTTACCCTCCCCGTGGCTTTTAAAGCTTTGTTCCTGAAAAGTGAAACAGCAATGCATGTAACTTTTTATCCCCGTTCTTTTCAATCGTGGAAAAAAATAGGATTATGCACCGAACAGCTAAAAAAGCTGAATCGGTACGTATTCAACTCTTTCAAAAAAGACAACCACGGAAATTTGCTGAAAATGGATTTTGAAGGTTACACCATGTACGATGATTTTTATGATGCCGCCGGAAGTTTTTCCATTTTTCGAACCTGCAACGTTTGGGTGAATGTTGCGTTAAAGGAAATTGAAGTAAAAACATCGGTTTGGTCTCCTTTCGACTTTGGAGTGTTGTTCCATTTAAAAAATGTAAAATGAGAGTAGCAATTATAGATTTGGGTACCAACACGTGTAATCTTCTTATTGCAGAAGTGATAAAACCAGGCTATAAAATACTGCATCAAAGTAAACAGCTGGTACGGCTGGGCGATGCCAAAATAAAAAACAATCAAATTAGCCAGGAAGCTACAAGCCGTGTTATTCGTTCACTCTCGGTGCAAAAAAAAATCATTGAAGAATTGCATGTACAAAAAGTTTATGTTACAGCGACCTCCGCAATTCGGGAAGCCGCCAACAAAATTGAATTTCTGGACAACATAAGTAACGCATCGGGCTGGATTATTAAAACAGTTTCGGGAGAAAAAGAGGCCGACCTTATTTTTAAAGGGGTTTTGCTTGCCCTGGATAACCTTGATCAACCAGCTGTAATTCTCGATATCGGAGGTGGCAGCAACGAACTCATTCTGGCGCACAAAAAGGAGATGTTGTGGAAAGAGAGTCAGCCAACCGGAATGGCCCGCGTTATTACTCAGTTCGCACTTTCCGACCCGCTTAAACCCGAAGAATTTATCATCCTGAAAAACTTTTTCGAGGCCCGGCACCAAGCTGCATTTGAACAATGCCGGCATCACAACGTAAAAACCCTTGTTGGTTGCTCGGGCGCTTTCGACACCATTGCCGATATTATCGACCAGGTAGATCCCGGAGAAAAACACCGCTTAAAGCAAAAAATCACACTGAAAGATTTTTGGAATGTTTTCAGGCTGATAACCCAATCGACACACGAAGAACGACTTAAATTAACCGGTATGGATATGGTTCGTGTCG
Source organism: uncultured Mariniphaga sp. (assembly GCA_964639655.1). GTDB lineage: Bacteria > Bacteroidota > Bacteroidia > Bacteroidales > Prolixibacteraceae > Mariniphaga. The sequence continues at coordinate 107 of CAZXHP010000166.1, read as the reverse complement.
ATCTTATTGTTCCGGCCATGGTTTTTATCGGCCAGCTTATTGAAGAATCGGGAATCGAAGAAATTATTCAGACCGACTTTGCCCTCCGCGAAGGAGTTTTGTATGAC